>JAAZIL010000025.1 GCA_012800885.1 Candidatus Dojkabacteria bacterium | reverse complement strand
GTTGTACAGATTTAGGAAGAGGTTTAATTGCAGAGGGTGAGATAAACAAGCAGGTATTGGGTAAAACTGTACAAGAGAAGAAGAGAGATGTAGTAGGAATACCAGAGAAGATGGAGTTACCACTGATAGGAGAGATTGAGACAAAAGATTTCTCTCTTCCACTACTTACTGTTGTGTTAGGACTAGTAGATGGTTTTAATCCGTGTGCTATGTGGACATTAGTATTTCTGATAGGTCTTCTATTAGGTCTTAAAGATAAAAAAAGGATGTGGATATTTGGGATTGTCTTTATACTATTCTCTGCATTTGTTTACTTCCTTTTTATGGTAGCTTGGCTCAACTTTATCCTTTTTATAGGTATGGTTAATTGGGTAAGGGTGCTAGTAGGTCTAGTAGCACTCTTTGGTGGTGGGTATAGTTTGAGAGAGTACTATGTAAACAGAGATGGTAAGTGCAAGGTAACTGATAAGGAGAAGAGAAAGAGGGTTTTTCATAAATTAGAGGAGATAACTCGTAGAAAGAGTTTCTGGTTAGCTCTCTTGGGTATTATACTATTAGCATTTGCTGTTAATCTTGTAGAGGCAATCTGTTCAGCAGGTATACCTGCAATATATACACAGATACTGTCACTAAACAATCTAGGTAAGCTAGAGTACTATCTCTACATCTTACTCTACATTTTCTTCTTTATGCTTGATGACTTAGTAGTCTTTTTTATAGCTATGATTACTCTCCGTATAACAGGAGGAACTACTAAGTACAGTAAATGGTCTAATCTAATAGGTGGTGCACTTATGTTAATTATTGGATTACTGTTAATATTCAAACCTGAATGGTTAATGTTTGGTTAATTTAGAATAGGTAAAGATGAGTAGTAAAAAGATTGTAATATATACCTCTCCTGATTGTGCCTACTGCTATACAGTCAAGGGTTTTCTAGAGGATAATAATTTGGAGTATGAAGAGATAGATATCTATAATGATGAAGAAGGGTATGACAGAATGAAAGAGATATCTAATCAAGATAGTGTACCTGTTACTGTAATAGATGGTGAGATAGTATTAGGGTGGGATAAAAAGAGATTTAAAGATCTATTAGGTATTTAGTATGAGAGATTTAGTAATAATTGGTGGTGGTCCTGCGGGTATATCTGCAGGTATATATGCAGCAAGAAAGCAGTTAGATACATTGCTTCTTAGTGAGGATTTTACTGGTCAATTAGGTTTATCCTCTCTCATAGAGAACTATCCTGGTTTTAAGAGTATATCTGGTTTAGAGTTAACAAAAACCTTCTTAGATCATTTAAAAGAGTATGATATTGATATTAGGTCTTTTGAAAAAGTTATTAGTATTAAAGAGCTAAAAGATTTTTACAAGATTGTTACAGATGAGAGGGAGTATGAGACAAAAGCAGTAATACTCTGTACAGGTGCAAATCCAAAAAGGCTAGGGCTAAAGAATGAGAAAAAGTATCTAGGAAGAGGTATATCATACTGTGTAACTTGTGATGGTATTAAGTACAAGGACAAAACAGTTGTGGTAGTAGGTGGAGGTAATGCAGGCCTGGAGGGTGCTCTTGAGCTTTCTAACTATACTAAGAGAGTGTATGTTTTTGAGATAACAGATAGATTAACAGCAGATGAGGTATTAATTGAGAGGGTTGGTAAGGAGAAAAATATTGAAGTTTTAGTAAATGTAGAGGTTAAAAGTTTTGAGGGAGAGGATAGACTCAAAGAAATTATATACACCGATACTAAAGGAGAGAGAGAGCTCCTTACTGATGGTTGTTTTATTCAGATAGGGTGTGTTCCTAATACAGGGTTTCTTAATGGTTTTGTAAAGTTAAATAGTAGGGGAGAGATAGTTGTTGATCCTAAGACTTTTCAAACCTCAAAAGTAGGAGTATATGCTGCAGGAGATGTTGTGGATTTTAATGAGAAACAGATATCACTATCGGTAGGACAGGGAGCATTAGCTAGTCTAAGTGCTTTTAGGTATGTAAGAGGTCTTGAGTAAAGTCTTCTTGTTTACCTACGAGTAATAGGCTGAAATATTGTTTCTTTTCATTGTAATCCTCTAGTAATATGTCTACTTTGATACCTTGATCTCTTAAATGTTCAATTACTTCAGGTAGATATTTCTTGGTCCATCCATTTTTAGTGATGTCTTGTATTATTCTGTAATATGGTTTTTCACTTTTAAAGTATAGTGTTGTTTCTCCGTATTTCCAAAATTCTAACCCTATACCTATTCTATTAACGTGAGATTCTATCATGCCTACATATGTGGGATACGGTTCTATTTCAACAGGAGAGTTACAACCTGATATATATTCACCTATGTAGCGAGAATTAAGAGAGTAGATATTATATGTTGCAACAGCATCACTATTTGCTCCTACTAAAAGTAATGAGTGTATAGCGAATTGATCATCTACTTCTTCTATATTGTAATTGGATATAGTGTTCTCTTTCTCCATCATTGGAGAGTATTATACTATAAGGTGTGAGTTAAAGGCGCTACTTCTTCTTACTTCTTTTTAACTTGCTCTCTATTACACTCTTGGTAAGTTTCTTTGTACAGAAGAACCAGTCGTAACACTTTAGGTCCTTTTTCTTCTCCATTCTCTCTTTAGCTACACCACAGGAGCCTGCAGTAGGTACTATAACATCATCTCCTGGTCTCCAATCAGCAGGAGTAGCAATATCAAATTCATCTGCTGTCTGTAGTGCAATTAATATTCTTAAGAGCTCATCAAAATTCCTACCTGTACTTAATGGATAGTAAAGTATAGTTCTAATAATACCTTTAGGATCAATGTAGAATACTGCTCTAACTGCTTTAGTATTACTCTCTCCTGGTTGTACCATTCCATATTTATTTGATACCTCCATTGTAATATCTTCTATCAATGGGAATGTAACCTCTATATCTTTCATACCCTTGTATTCAATCTTCTCTTTTATTGTTCTTAACCACGCTATATGACTATACAAACCGTCTACAGAGAGACCTACTAATTCACAATTATAGTCTTTAAACTCTTTCTCCATTGATGCAAATGTCATAAATTCAGATGTACATACCGGAGTAAAGTCTGCGGGATGACTAAAAAGTATCACCCATTTACCTTTGTATTGTTCTGGGAAATTAATATCACCCTGTGTAGTAACTGCTTTAAAGGATGGTGCTTTCTCTCCTATCTTAGGCATAGGGGTGTACTGTAGTTCTCTGTTTTCTTCCATAATTAATTATTATTATTTTATATATATACATGATACCAAAGTTTTAGTTTTTAAATAAGGGGATATTTATCTGTATAATGGTATAATTGAGTATTAATTTAAGGAATATATTTATGGAGAATCTACGTAATACTATAGAAACAGAAGGAGAGAAAGAATATTTTAATACTTCTGATTTTGAAAATCTAAATCTACCTGAGAGATTACCTCCATATGAAGGAGGTGGAGCTACATCATATATGGCTAAATATGATACAGAGAAAGTGGAGTATTTAACTAGTATGGGATTGGAGGTTCCAGAGGAGTGGATGGAGGATGGAGAGATTAGACCAGAGAACAGAGTTCTGTTAATCACTATGTTTAGAACAGCAGGAGAGATTTTTGTTCTAGAAACAATTAGAAGAGATTTAGAAGAGGTTCATACAGACCTATTCCGAGAATATGTTGCTAATGCAAACAGAAGATTAGAGCAGACAAGAGTAGATACAAAAGGGTATAGGCAGATGGTATCTCATAATAGATATGTAGAGGATATATTCAGAGATTTAGGACACTCAGCTAATCCTGAAAAGAGAGTATCTAGAGAAGAACTTTATCAGGTTGTAAGGTATGTGATAGGGCAGTTTTCTCAAAACAAGCAGGAGTAATAACTCTTATCTTTAAGAGTACTCTTTTCCTAGCTAGGTTATCACGGTATACAAAAGCTTTCATATATACCTAGTATATCGCAGTAAGTAAGTGTAATATATAATGGTTGCAAGCTAATTTGTTAATCCTAAATATATGATACTAGTAACAGGTGCTACAGGTAGGATAGGGCATGTGCTTGTAGGAGAGTTAAACAAGAAATACGGTAAGGTTAAGGTATTTGTTAGAGAGAAGTCTAATCTAAAGCCTTTGGAAGGCTCTAATTGTGAGTATGTATACGGAGATATTTTAGATATAGATAGTTTAAGAAGAGCATTTGAAGGGGTAGATACAGTATTTCATTTGGCAGCTCATATTAACATATCTTTTTATGACAAGAAAAAAACACTTAACACTAATGTTGAGGGTACTAAGAATGTTGTAGAGGTATGTATGGAGAGAGGTATTAGTTTAATATATACAAGTTCAATACACGCACTCTCTACTTTAGATGATGTTATAACAGAGAGATCTAAATTGTGTACAGATACTGATGAGAAGAGAGGTATATATGATCAATCTAAGTCTCTTGCTACAAAGGAGGTACTCTCTGCAATAGAGAAGGGTTTAAGAGCTATAATTCTTATACCAACCGGTGTTATTGGTCCATCAGATTACAGACCTTCTTCATTCGGTTTAGGGATGATTCAATCTGTTAAAATGGGATTGTCTTCTACCCTAGAGGGTAGATATGATTATGTGGATGTTAGAGATGTAGTCTCTGGGATTGTTAGGGCGTATGATCTTAAAAAGTATGGAGAGATGTATATGTTGTCTGGTCATCTACTTGATATGAAAACATATGTTGAATATTTAAGAGAGTTTAGTGGTGTATCTA
This sequence comes from Candidatus Dojkabacteria bacterium, assembly GCA_012800885.1. GTDB lineage: Bacteria > Patescibacteriota > Dojkabacteria > SC72 > SC72 > UBA5209. The sequence continues at coordinate 1,065 of JAAZIL010000025.1, read as the reverse complement.
AATTAAAGCCTTTAGGTCTTGTTAAGAAGTCATTAGCTATGTTTCTAGGTTTTGTTATGGGTTTTTTCAACAAAAGGTCTACAATAACTCCATATAGTGTAGCTACACTACATAGTAACAGTAATATATCTCACCAGAAGGCAACAGAGGAGTTGGGATATCATCCTAGAGGTATAAAGGAGTCTCTCTATGACCAATATATGTGGTTTAAGAATAATAAATATATATAAATGAAATATTACAAAACAGAGTATCAATCTTCTTTGGGTAAGTTGACCTTAGTAAGTGATGGTCACTCTCTTGTAGGGTTATGGATTGAGGGACAGAAGTATTTTGAGAGTACAATAGATGGAGAGATAGTAGAAAGAGATAATTTAAATATATTTACAGAAACTAAGAATTGGTTAGATAGATATTTTAAAGGAGAGAAGCCTCTTGCTAGTGAGTTATCACTATCTCCTAAAGGTAGCCCTTTTAGACAAAAGGTGTGGAGTATACTATGTAATATCCCTTACGGTAAAACTGTAACATACAAAGAGATTGCTAAAAAGTTGGGTAGAGATACCATGTCTGCACAAGCTGTAGGAGGTGCAGTTGGACACAACCCCATATCTATCATCATACCTTGTCACCGTGTAATCGGTTCTGATGGTAGTATGGTAGGGTATGCAGGTGGTATAGATAGGAAGGTTTGGTTGCTTAAGCATGAGGGATTTGTATAAGGGGATTTTTTTGATACAATAGTATGTAATATGTTTAGAGATAGTAGAGGAGAGATAGATGATATAACTGAATTACTTACCTCTGGAGAGGTTGAGATAGATTCAGTAAAATATCTTTACTCATATGAAGAGGATGTAGTAGCAACAGATAGAGTATTTGCTTTTCAAGAAATTAATACTTCTTCTACTCATCTCTTTCAACTAGTTCCTACAGAGGGTGAGAAGAATAGTGATTATCAGAGATTGTTAAATTCTCTTAATATGCAAGATCCTAAGGTGTACAGGGAATTAATTAATACTGGTAAAAGTTTAATGGAGAGGGTAGAGGGTATAGATATATCAG
>JAAZIL010000024.1 GCA_012800885.1 Candidatus Dojkabacteria bacterium | reverse complement strand
GATATTACAATTTAGCGACAGAGGTCAATGGCCCTATAATATATCCTATATTTTTACTCATACTTAGGATAGCAACATTTCTTGTATTTCTTACCACTTCCACACGGACAAGGATCATTTCTACCTACCTTCTGTGCACTTCTTTTCACAGTATGCTGTTTCTCTACCTTACCTGGTCTGTTATCAGTTAAACTTCTTACTTCCTGTTTCTCTGTTTGTATCGGTTGTCTTAACTGTTCCTCCTGTCTAACAACTCTTACTTTAAAGTACCTATTTACTACATTCTCATCAATAGTATTTAACATACTCTCAAAGAGGCTAAAACCTTCATTCTTGTACTCAACAAGTGGATCTCTCTGTGCAAGATTCCTTAAAGATATACCCTCTCTTAAGTCTTGCATATTATCTAAATGTTCCATCCAATATCTATCTATACTCTGAAGAATAAGGACTTTAGAGAGCTCCCTCATAGGAGCTAGACCAATTGCATAGATATGCTCTATAAAAGAGATTAGCACAACCCTCTTTAACTCTCTTGTTCTCTCTACTACACTCTTACTCTCTAAATCTCTAAAGAACTGTATACTATTTTTAAACTTCAAATTCTTAACAGCTTTCTCAAATACATCCTCTGTAAGTAAGTTTTTAATCTGTATATACAGATTTCTCTCCTCTACATTATCTATACCCATATCATCAGCAAGTTGAGAACTAACCAAGAAATCTATATGATCGAGTACCTTCTTTAGTACAGATATATCTAGAGGATTAAGCTTGAATACTAACTCTGATAGAAGAGGAATCTCCCAGGTGTTTTTCTGTGACAGTGTAAATCCATCTAATTGGTCTTGTAATACCTCAATATCTAAATCTAATATATATTTCATGTCTTTTGCTAAATCTGTTTTAGCATCACTATTACTCTCTCTACCAACCTCTAATATATTTGTTCTTAATCCATAGATAATATCTCTCTGTTGATTAAGTACATCATCATATTCTACCAATCTCTTACGTATATCATAGTTATGAGATTCTACTTTCTTCTGTGCATTCTCAATAGTTCTACCGAGTATCCCCATAGATATGGGCATATCATCATCTAAGCCAACCTGAGACATAATCATCTGCATTCTATCTCCTCCAAATAGTCTCATTAGCTCATCTTCAAAAGATACATAGAATCTAGACTCTCCTGGATCTCCCTGTCTCCCTGATCTACCTCTTAACTGGTTATCTATCCTTCTTGATTCATGTCTCTCAGAACCGATAATATACAAGCCTCCCAACTTTGTTACACCCTCTCCTAGAGCAATATCTGTTCCTCTACCTGCCATGTTAGTAGCAATAGTTACAGACCCTCTCTGGCCTGCTGTAGAGACTATCTTAGCCTCCCTCTCATGATACTTAGCATTCAGTACCTCATGCCTTATACCATCCTTAGAGAGCATCATAGAGAGCACCTCTGATTTCTCTACTGATGTAGTACCTACAAGTACAGGTTGTCCTCTCTTGTTATGCTCCTTAATATCCTCAATAATAGCTCTGAATTTACCCTCTTCTGTTCTGTAAACAACATCATTATGATCCTTTCTTACAACAGGCTTGTTAGTAGGAACTACAATAGTATCAAGATAGTAGATAGAAGAGAACTCTTCTGCTTCAGTCAGTGCTGTACCTGTCATACCAGAGAGATAGGAGTACAACCTGAAGTAATTCTGAAGTGTAATTGTTGCCATAGTCCTACTCTCCCTCTTTACCTCTACCCCTTCTTTTGCTTCAATAGCTTGATGTAAACCCTCACTGTATCTCCTACCTGTCATAGCTCTTCCTGTAAATTCATCAATAATTAATACTTCTCCATCTCTAATCATATATTCATCATCTATTCTGTAGAGCTCTTTTGCTTTTAGAGCATTATCTAAATGATAAGCTAGTTGAGAATCCTCATAGATATTCTTTACCTTAAGAAGTTTCTCTACATAATCTATCCCTTCATCTGTTAGAGATACAGAGTTAGATTTCTCATCAACTGAGTAGTGTTTCTCTATCTGTAATGATTTAACTAAATTAGCAAAATCCCTGTACATCTCATTTGATGCCTGAGCACTAGTGGATATAATTAGGGGAGTTCTTGCCTCATCAATAAGTATGGAGTCTGCCTCATCTACAATTGCAAAATATCTAGGTCCCTGTACTCTCTCATCTAAATTAGTAACCATATTATCTCTTAAGTAATCGAAACCGTACTCATTGTTTGTTCCGTAAATAACATCACAACCGTATGCCTCTTTCTTACTGCACTCAACAAGGTTAACACCACTCATATGATCATACTTAAGTCTACCCTCTTTCTTAGCTTTCTCATCTCTCTCCCTTATTAATTCTCTCGCCTCATCCCCTTTTAACTGTATAGCCTCTTCATCTGTAATATATCTGTACTGTACTCCTGAATTAATTGCACCTACACTCATACCTAGGCTACTTAGAAT
>JAAZIL010000023.1 GCA_012800885.1 Candidatus Dojkabacteria bacterium | reverse complement strand
GTATATCTCACTCGTATCAAGGATACTTCCTTTCTGTTTTCTCTCTTCCCATATCTTAAAGACGGTGTCTCCAATATCTCCACTCTCTTTTCTTAACAAGCTAATCTCCAGAGAGGTATAGTTAGTGAGTAGATTAATTAGACTCTTTTCAGAATAGTTAAACTCTGATTTTACAAACATAGGAGCTACCCTGCCCTGTATCATATACGACACTATCTCTACCTCCGGCCCTGTACATGTCTTAAGGTATTCAGATAGTAATAAGGACATTTCATTCCTAGATTGTAAAGATTCTAGCTTCTCAAAAAGAGTACACAACTCTATAAATCTATGCATATCTACTCAGTTATTAAAATATATTTAGTATCTCTTGTAATACCTTCCTGCCTTGCAATATTTAACTCTACTAGTGTTGTCATATCTCTTCGTAATGTTCTTGTTGATACCTGTGGGTGTAGAGCATATATATCGGAGGGTAGCAGTATCTGTCTTTTGCTGAGTAATTTAAGAATCTCCTTCTGTCTCTCATTCAGTTGTTTAGTATCTATCTTTTTAATAGATTTAGGCTTCTTAAGAAGTTTATCTCCTCTGCTACTCTCTGTTCTACCTACCTCTCCTTTTGGTGAGGCTAATTTCCCTACTAAAGCTACTCCTAAAAATACTCCTAGTATAGTGGAGAGTATGTATGTTCTTTTTTTACTCATATTAATATATCTTCAATTTAAACCTCTACTTTAAATCTGAGAGTGAATTACCAATTGACTTATGTACTTCAAAAGGTACTTCTAACTGAACACTCTCTAGCATTAGCCTCTCTACCTCAGTACTAAATTCCTCAACAAGTTTCTCATTTACTTCAAATACAATCTCATCATGAATCTGAAGTAGTATGTAAGCTTTTTTAGAATATTTATCCTGTATTAAACTATATATATTCCTCATTACTAATTTCATAATATCTGCTTCACTACCCTGTATAGGCATATTAATTGCCTCTCTTGCAGAAGCTGCTTGTAATCTCCTGTTCTTTGATCTAATACCCGTAATATTCCTTGTAGTCCCAAACATAGTCTGTACATATCCTTTCTCAAATGCTTCGTACTCTATACTTCTCATGTAGTTCTCAATCCCGCTGTAATTATTAAAGTATGCAGATATATATTCTTTTGCAGTATCTCTATCAATACCGAGTAGTGATGAGAGACCAAATGCTGTTTGACCAAAAATCATACCAAAATTCACTGTTTTTCCTATACTCCTCTCTCTGTGAGTAATATCTGTAAGCTTCTTGTTTAAAACCCTAGCGGCAGTTGCTGAGTGTATATCTCTACCATTAAGAAAATCTTGAATTAAAAGCTTGTCATTTGAGATATCAGCCATAATCCTTAACTCCATCTGAGAGTAATCCATACCTAAGAGTTTAAAGCCTCTTCTTGCAACAAAGCACTCTCTTACTCTCTTTGCCCATACTCCTTCAAGTGGTAAATTCTGCATATTCGGATTTATAGAGGAGAATCTACCAGAGCTAGTACCTGTCTGCTTAAAATCTGTATGAATGCTATACTTACCACCTTTTTTAACACTATTACTATACAAAGGTTCAACATATGTACTCTTTATCTTAGAGATCTCTCTAAAGTAGAGAAGGTGTTCAATTAATGGGTGCATGCCTAACATTTTTCTTAACACAGACTCTTTTGTACTACCTTTAGCACTTTTAGGTAATTTCAACTCATTAAAAAGAATATCAGAGAGCTGTTTAGGAGAATTAATATTAAACTCATGCCCTACAATACTATATATCTCTTCTGTAGTACTCTCTATCTCTTTCTCAATATCTTTACTTAGAATCTGAACTTTTTCCCAATCAAGCTGTATACCCCTTGACTCCATATGTGAGAGTACAATTGATAGAGGTAGTTCAATCTCTCTGAGAACATTTAATAAATAGTCTTCAGATATATCTAAAAACCTCTCTATACTTTTTTTAGTATACTCATACAACTCCAGACTATCTAACTTAGATAGTTGTGCTAAGTGTGTATCATCTAAAACATCAATAACTTCACTAGACTGCATAGGAGAGAGTTTTTCTTCTAGTATCTTGTTTGAATAGTAGAAAGC
>JAAZIL010000022.1 GCA_012800885.1 Candidatus Dojkabacteria bacterium | reverse complement strand
GGAACATGCAAAAGCAAAGAAATGGGATAGTGTGCCTAGTATAGATACATACAAATTTAAAAAAGAGAACTCTTCTGACAACAGAGGAGAGAGAACTAAAGTAAAAGTTACTTTCTATGAGAGATTGAACAATGGGGGGCAGTATGATGCTATCTGGACCTATGATCCAAGAACAAACAGATATTTAAGAACAATAGGTGGCAGAGTAGATATTGATCAAGAAACAGATACACAGGTATATGCAAAGAATGTAATACTCCAACAAGTTACACTCTCACCTTCATATGATAATAAGGCAAGAGTTATCCTGGAGACTATTGGAGAGGGTAAAGCTACATACTTAATTGATGGTAAGGTTATCTCTGGTAAGTGGAAAAAAAGTACAAGAACAAGTAGAACCAAATACTATAATAATGAAGGAGAAGAGATTCAGTTTAATAGAGGAAGAATATGGGTTTCAACATATCCACACTCAGCTGGAAAATTTGATATAATTGAGCAATAAATTGCCCCAGGTCTTTTTAGGTTTAGACCAATTTAATATTTTAAAAGGGGATATATGCTTAAGCATCTCTTCATATCAAAGATAAGGATTAAAGTATTGGGAAAATACATGGAAGATATAACTAAATCTTACCATGTAAGAGGTTTAGTAAGAGAACTTGATGAAGAAGTTAATGCAATCAGAAGAGAATTACTCAATCTCAAGAGAGCTGGTATTCTAGTTACCCGCAAAGAAGGTAATAAGATAATGTACTCTGTAGACAAAAGTTGCCCAATTATATGGGATCTAAGATCTATGTTCTACAAAAGATCAAAGGTTGGAAAACTACTTCTTGAACGATTAGAACCTGTTGAGGGTGTAAAGGTAGGGATAGTAACAGAGGCTTTTCTTAAAAAGAAATATGAAGAACCCACAGACATAGATATGCTCTTTATTGGTAATATGAAAGTTAGGGAGTTATCATCAGTACTTAGTAGTATAGAGAAAGATTTAAATAGACCTATTAAGTATGTAGCTATAAAGCCAGAGGATTTTAAATTTGGGAAAAAGAAAAGAGATCCTATCTTAATTAATGCATTAATTAAAGATAAAATAATTGTACTTGGTAAAGATTCTGACTTACTCTAAAAGCTTATGAAGAGATTTAAATTCCCAAAAATTAAAATTAAAAAGATAAACACCTCCTATCTGTTTAGTTACCTATTCTCACTACTAATTACTTCCCTAATCCTAGCTCTTATCTTAATATCTCTACCCTTAACTGAGAAGATTACATCTACTGTAACATATGATTTAAAAAACAAAAATACTCTCTACTGGGCAAAAGAGTATATTATTCAATTAGAGACTGAAGATGATAGTGACATTGAGAAAGATATTATAAAAGCTAAAAATATATTTCAAAAAAGATTAAGAAAATACAGTGTTGAGAGATCACAGATAATTGATTATGTAGAAGATGATACATACTTCCTTAAAATCTCTATTCAAACATCACAGAGTAATGAGATAGTAGAGAATCTAATTAAGTCCCCCTTTATAATAAGGATCGTGACACGGAGAGATGATGTAGATTATGAGAATGAAGAAGATGTACTTGCTCCATATCTTGCTGAAAACTATAACCCTACTAATTTTACAAGATCTAGTTTTAGGAATATACATGTCTCTAAATTAAAAAACTCAGCTAATGAGTATTCATACTTCTCTCTCTTTAAAGTTTGGCCTGGACAGAGTGAGTGGAACAATTTCCTAAAGGAGAATGAAGACACTATCATTGGATTAGATGTAGACGGATTTGTTACACCTGTAAATATTCAGAAAGGACAAACTCTTTTTGCATCACCCGTATATACAGATGATGAAGAGTATGCAAAAGCAATGAACATTATGTATAGTGCAGGGCAGATGCCCCTAAAATACTCTGTAACTGAGGAGATTGATATACCTGTAGACTTGGTAGAGGCTGATTACATTAAATTAACACAAGGGATACTACTCGCTATTCTGACAATATATCTCTATCTTTACTGGATAAACAAAACCTCAAAAGATATCCTTCTAAAATCTCTACTAGTATCAATTATAACTGTCTCTACATGGATAGCGTACCTGAAAATATCTAATACCCCTGTAGATATTTTTCTTCTAGCTATTGAGGTGGTCGTTGTTATAGCTTTAATTAGAGTAATAGTACAGAATAAGTTGGTAAGAATAATTACAACTACTCTTCTAACACTTCTCTCCTCCATATACCTCCTTCTCGGTACTACATATGTAAAGATATTTGCACAAGACTTACTTCTCCTACTAATCTTGATTAATATTTCATACATACTTGTTGATTACTATTTAGTTAATGTAAAAAAGTCACTTAAACTATGACACTAATAGAGAGAGTATTACAAAATTGGAGCAGATACGAGATGTATACAGAGATATCTCTTCTGGTAGCAGTAATAATTTTGTCATTGATTACAATATATATATTTACAAAAAACAGAAGAATCCTGTTTCTATCAAGTATATCTTTTGTAATAGCTACACTACTCAATCTTTTAGGTATCTTTCTAATCGATATATTCTTCGATATACCTGTATCACAGACATTTCGATTGATACCTGTAATTACACATATATTACTTCTTACAAACTTAGGACTCCTTGTTGGAATATATAATTCTAAGAGAGAGTATAAAAGATTTAAGATAGGAGATATTGTTAAAGATTATCTCGATGATTCCATAAAACAGAGTATATTTCTTGCACTCCTAGGTATTGCTACTCTCCTATTTGTATCACTACAAACAGGAGCTATTATCTCAATATCAATAATATCTACTTTGATATCCATATGGCTAACATACTGGATATCTAAATATATCCTCAAATGATTAACTACAAGGGTAAGATGGTGATAATTGCAGGCCCTACTGCATCAGGTAAATCAGATGTAGGTCTTGAATTGGCAAAAAAGATAGATGGATATATTGTAAATGCAGATTCTAGACAAGTATACAGACATTTAGATATAGGGACTGCTAAACCACAATTTGAAAAAGAGATAGAAAAAAATGTCTATACAATAGATGGAATTAATCACTATCTCTTTAATATCGTTGATCCTACATTTAACTACACTCTCTACCACTATCAGAGAGATGTAGGACAGGTTCTAAACAGAGAGAAGGGTATCCCCATCTTAGTAGGTGGTACAGGCCTCTACATAGATAGTGTGGTATTTAATTACATACTTACTAAAAAGAATAGAGAAAAAGACCTTAGTAAAAAAACAGTTAAAGAGCTACAACATCTTGCAAAACCATACTTAGATAGAATGAATAAAAGTGATAGAGAGAACAGACACCGATTAATAAGGGCAATAGCAAGAGGAGGTGTAGACAAATTAAAAGGAAGAGAGGTAGATAATATATATTTTGTAATTAATCTACCCAAAAGTGTCCTAGAGAGTAGAGTTAGGGAACGAATAGAACAGATGTTTAGAGATGGATTACTGCAAGAGAATAAGAAACTTTTAGAAATGAGTTATACATACAGTGATAAGGGTATGAATAGTATTGGATATATAGAGTTTAAAGAATACTTTGAAAAAATAATCTCACTTGAAGAGGTGAAAGAGAATATATATAGGAATACAATGAAATATATTAAAAGACAGAATACTTGGTTTAGAAGGAATAGTAATAGTATATGGATAGAAGATTTAAATGATATTACCTATTTAGCTTCAAATTTCATCTTAAAAGAGTAAACACCATCTTTACTCTCAATTAAATAGAGTTCTTTTGCAGTGAAATGAATATCACTAATATCTAATCTCTTAGACATATTACTCATATCCTTAACAATATTCCTGTACTCCTGTATAGATACCTCTTTACTAAGTCTTCCTAGTGTAAGATGAGGTACAAAGAGAGATGTATCTTTTTGACCTAACTGTTTTCTAAGTTTAAGAAGTAACTCTCTTAACTTCTCACCACCCTCTTTCAGATCCAAATATATTAACTCTTTGTAATTTCTAGATATACCAACCTTAACACTACCAAACTTAATATCAATACTCTCAAACTCTACATCTCCTACTCTCTTGTTAAGTATTAGATTCTCTAAGAATGAATGCCTCTCTCCTAAGTAGTACAGAGTAATATGATATGTACTAGGCTTTGACCATCTTACAGGGATACCGAAGTCATCAAAGGCCTGCTTAATACTAGCTGCAACCTCTCTGATTTTTGCTCTAGACTCTTTGTCTACTACAAAACCTAAAAAGTAACTCATATTACTCTTTAACTATTTTATCTGTACCTATATATCTCTGTAATACCTCTGGTATTAATATACTGCCATCTCTCTGTTGATATGTCTCTACTAGTGATACCATCAATCTACTAGTAGCAAGACCTGAGGCATTAAGAGTGTGTAGATACTCAGTTTTTTCACCATCAGTAGGCTTGTATCTCATATTCCCTCTTCTTGCTTGATAATCCTTTACATTAGATGCACTACTTACCTCGTAGTACTGCTCTAGAGATGGTATCCATGCTTCAATATCGTAAGTCTTTGTAGCACCAGCAGAACAATCTCCTGCTGCTAATTTTGTTGTTCTAAAATGTAAACCTAATTTCTCTACTAACTGCTCTGCTTTCTTAACTAACTCATCAAGTCCTCTGTCTGATGTCTCCTTTGTAGTAAATTGATACATCTCTACTTTGTTAAACTGATGGACTCTAATTAGCCCTCTCTCATTTGCTCTGTAACTACCCGCCTCTCTTCTGTAACAAGGTGTATATGAGAAATATTTTTTAGGAAGATCTTTCTCATCCAATATCTCATCTCTAAAGAGATTCGTAAGTGATGTCTCTGAGGTAGGTATTAGGAATTTCTTCTCATCTTTTATCCAATACACATCATCTTTAAATTTCGGTAACTGGCCTGTAGCATAACCAGACTGCTCATTTACAATATGAGGGGTTAGAACCATTTCATATCCATCTTTAATATGCTCATCTACAAAGTAGTTAAGTAAGGCCCACTCAAGTCTAGCACCCATACCTGTATAGAGAGAGAAATTATTACCTGAGAGTTTACTCGCTCTTGTAAAATCAAAAAGGTTTAACTCCTTACCTAACTGAACATGGTCTTTTATCTCAAAATCAAACAGGGGTTTCTCTCCTACCTCTTTCACAACAACATTAGACTCTTTCCCACCTGCAGGAACGTCCTTATCTGGAATATTAGGTAGTACTTCAATCAAATCTGTAAGTTTACTCTCTACCTTGTTTAATTCTTCTTCAAGTCTCTTAGTCTCTAGAGATAACTCTTTAAGATCTTTTACTAACTTCTTAAACTCATCTGTTTCTTTCTGGATAGTAGCTACCTTGTCATTAAAGCTTCTCTGCTCTCTCCTTTTCTCTTCATACTCTGATTGTATCTGCTTTTTATCATTATACAGAGAGATTATCTCATCTAAGTGCATATCTTTTACATCCATCCTCTTTGAAAGAGCATCTTGTATCTCCTGTTTGTTATCTACTATTCTTTTTACATCTATCATTAGTTTATTCCCTAATGTTAACCTATCTATCAATTATATTCTCTTACCCTTCTCTAATCAACTTAAAATTTGCTATACTAAAAAAGAAGAATGAAAAAAGAATACAAGAAATTAAAGAGGTTAATATCTAAATCTAAGAATATATTGATATTAACACATAAAGGGCCTGATTTTGATGGATTTAGTAGTGCATTAATACTAAAGAAAGTATTGAGTACTCTCTATCCTAAAAAAAATATACTCTTTAAAACAAATCAACTACCAACACAGAATATTCCATATATGCAGGAGATACAGATGGCTCAGAAGTTTGAAACAGAGAATGAAGACCTAGTAATAATGGTAGATGCAGGTAGTTGGGATATCTGTACTATGCCAGATGATTCAATTAGGTTAACTACAGCTAAAGTAGCTGTAATCGATCATCATAATACAAGGCCTATGAAAGATATTGTATTAGAGATAAATGAAGGGATGAGTTCTGCAACTGAACAGGTTATAGATTTCTTAGAGAAAGCGTACGGTAAAAAATTTGTAATTACTAAAGAGATCTCTCACTTAGCACAGATAGGTATAGTATTTGATACGGGGAGATTCCTTTTTGAAAATACTAAACCAGAGACATATGAACTTATGGCTAAGTTAACAAAGATATATCGGCTAGATATGGAAGAGTTCACATACAAAAGTGAGAAATTCCCTCTAGAGACATTAACACCTCTAATACTCTTTATTAAAAACTTGAGAGTAAAAGACGATATGGCTTTTACTTTTCTTACTAACAATGATATTAACAGTAACAACCTGATTAAAATCGGAGTAAATAGTGCACAACAGTTTGTAAAGAACAACATACTGCGATATATACACGGTGTGCATTGGGGATTTATAGTTAGGCCATCATATGCAGAAGAGAATGCTTGGCAAGTATCTCTAAGAAGTACAAAAGGATACCAACAGGTAGATAAAATTGCTGAATTACTGGGTGGAGGAGGTCATCAATACTCCTCTGCTGCTAAAATAGTGGCAAAAGATGGTGATGAGGCTACTAAAATAGTATTGGATACAATCTCGAAAATAGTACCTACTTAGACTCTTTACTCATCTCTTCTTCTAACTCTTTTACCTTCCACATAAAGATTCTACTTCTATCTTTAGCATTAGGATAATCTATTGCAAAACTGTATGCTTTCTCAAGTATTACTCTCGGTTTCTCTTTAGCCCATTTAATATACATACTTGCTCTTTTAGAGTCTCCTAACTTCCCTGCTAACCTTAGACCGTAGTGCTGATACTCTTTTGAAATATATTTATGTTTCTCATTAAGAATTACATTCTTTTTTGAAAACGGTTCTGTATCAAATAGTTCTCTCTGATTCTTCTCAGGATCACTCTTCTTTAATTTTAAGAAAATATCTCTCAGCGAATCCATCTATTTCTTCTTTTTTAATAATATCCCCTTGTAAATCTCTTTTGTACTTTTCTCTAACTCAGGCTTCATCTGTGGAAAGAAAGTACCCTCTCTAGCTGAGACATCCTCTAAAAACCAAAATACTCTCTCACTCTGACCGTATCCACTTGCAGGAGGCATACCGTATTCTAACATCTCAACAAAATCTATATCCAACATATGAGCCTCTTCATCTCCTTGTTCTCTTAATCTCTGTTGATCCAAGAATCTCTCTAATTGATCTTGAGGATCATTAATTTCAGAGTATCCATTACCTAGTTCTGTACCCGCCACTATTACTTGGAACCGTTCAGTTAATTCTGGATTATCCTCTTTTGCTTTAGCTAAAGGAGATACAAAAACCGGATGATTAACCAAAAAAGCAGGACCTGAGATAGTAGCCCTAATCTGTTTCCACATTGTATCTACTATTCTAACCCTACTCATACTATCATCAATCTGAACACCACTCTTTTCAAGCGTACTTAGAAGTAGTTTGTCACTATCATTAAATATATCAACACCTAATCTCTCTTTAATAATTGTAGTGTAATCAATCTCTTCCCATTCATCTGTCAGATCAAAAGTGTGTCCCCTAGTAGTAAATTTAGTTCTTCCATATATTTTCTCTGCAATCTCTAAGAACAACTGTTTTACTAATTTCATATTATCTCTGTAATTAGCAAAAGCCCAATACCATTCAACATCGTAGAACTCTTGTAAATGCTCATCATCCATACCCTCATTCCTAAAATTCGGTCCAAAGGTATATATCTTCTCAAATCCTCCTCCTATCAATCTCTTCTGATACAACTCTGTAGATATTCTTAAATAGAGTTCCATATCTAAAGCATTATGGTGTGTCACAAAAGGTTTAGCATCTGCTCCACCTGTTATCATCTCTAATACGGGTACCTCTACTTCAAGGAATCCTTCTTTTTGAAGAAAGTCTCTATGTATTTTCCAAAACTTTGCTTTTCTTTCAAAAAGCTTAACCCTCTCCTCATTAATAGCTAAATCTAGATATCTTCTTCTAAATTTCTGTTCTTTGTTTTCTAACTTTCTAGGTACAGGCCTCAGAGCTTTAGATAGAAGTCTTAAACTCTTAGCAAGTATAGATATCTCTCCTGTTTTACTCTTACTAACCTCTCCACTTACTTCAACAAAATCTGCTAAATCTAATAGTTCTAAATTTTCCCAACTAAGTAGTTCTTTACTACTATCTAAGGATTCCTTCTTAACTATAACTTGGATATTACCTGTTTGATCTTTAATATCTGCAAATACTAACTTACCATGAGTTCTCCATGCCATTACTCTACCTACAACAGTATGATTCTTACCATTGTATTTACTAAAATCTCTTCTAATTTCACCAATCTCAATATCTCTGTATGAATTAGCTGGATACGGATTAATACCTAGATCTTTAATCTTCTGTAATTTTTCTAATCTAATCTTTCTCTGACCTATGAGGTTACTTTTTAAAGATTCTTCCATAAATAGGGTAAATACAACTTAATCCTTACACGCTCATTATATCACACTACAAATTACATAACTGTGATATATGATGTATAATCGATGGAATAATATTGTACATCTTATCAATGGCAGAAGATTTACTACAGAAGATTACAGCATTAGCTAAAAGGAGAGGAATAATATATCCTAACTCTGAGATATATGGAGGTTTCGGAGGGTTCTATGACTATGGACCTGTAGGTGTAGAGATGAAAAACAATTTAAAACGGTATTGGTGGAGAGATGTAGTAGATAGAAGAGAGAATGTGGTTGGGATAGATGGAACAATAATATCACACCCTAAGGTATGGGAGGCATCAGGACATGTCAAAGGTTTTACTGATGAAGTAGTTGAGTGTAAGAAGTGTCATCAGAGATTTAAAGTAGATGAAATAGAGAAAAAGTGCCCCAATTGTGGTAATACAGAGTTTACAGAAGCTAGAAAGTACAATATGTTGTTTAAAACAGAGGTAGGTGTACTTGAAGGAGAGAAGGTTACAGCATATTTAAGAGGAGAAGCTTGTCAAAATATATATCTAAACTTCAAGAATGTAGTTGATTCTACCAGGATGCAGATACCCTTTGGTATAGCACAGATAGGAAAAGCTTTTAGAAATGAAGTTACTCCTAACAAACTAACTCTCCGAACTAGAGAGTTTGAACAGTGGGATCTACAGTACTTTGTACATCCAGATCAGATAGAGAAATGGTTTGAATACTGGAAAGAAGAGAGAATGAATTTTTACAGAGGTTTGTATACTAAACAAGAGAATTTAAGATATTGGGAACATCCTAAAGAAGAATTAGTTTTTTATGCTAAAAAAGCTTTTGATATACAGTATAGAACACCTTGGGGATGGGCAGAAAATGAAGGTATACACTGGAGAGGTGATTATGATTTAGTACAACATGGAAAATATTCAGGGAAAGATCTTTCATATACAGATCCAATAACTAATGAGAAATATATTCCATGGATTGTTGAAACATCCGGTGGAGTAGATAGAACACTCCTTTATCTTCTAATAGATGGATATGAAGAAGAGAAACTAGAGAGTGGTGATACAAGGGTAGTACTGAAAATTCATAGAGAGATTGCTGCATACAGGGCTGCAATATTCCCATTAGTAAGTAACAAAAAAGATATTGTAGATAAAGCACGAGATATATTTAATACCTTATCTGAGAAACAGAAGGTTGTATGGGATAGTAGAGGGAATATAGGGAAGAGATATAGGTATCAAGATGAGATAGGAACCCCTTACTGTATTACAGTTGATTACGAATCACTAGAGAATGGAACAGTCACTCTGAGAGATAGAGATACAATGAAACAAGAGAGGGTGAAAATAGAGGAATTAGAACAATACATTAGTTAACATACATCTAGTATTGTATACCTATTCCTGTTACCTCTAACCTTAACAACAACAGTATTCCCTACTTTAGCTCTAAGTAATTTCTTACCCAAAGGAGAGTCATCTGAAATATAGTTTTGTGTTGGATCTGCTTCAACAGATGATACTATCTTTACTTCAAATATCTTCACTCCATCCTTTAGCTTAACAGTAGAACCAGTATCTATTTTCCCTGGTTCACAGTAAGTTTTGTCTTTGATAATTTCATAGTTGTCCAGTATCTCACTTATTTCATTTATTCTTTTCTCTACGGAGTCTTTCTCAGCAGAGATCTGACTTAGTATGGCACTATCCTCATCATAATCAGTTTTCCTGGACTCTTCCATCCTATCACGTATTTCAGGTAGCTTCTTCTCACTTAACTCTTTAAGTTCTTTAATTAATTTTTCTTTTTTATCCCTTGATATCTTGTATTTTTTTCTTGAAAAAAGCATGAAAATAGGGAGATTGAATTTATGTATATATTTTATTCTATTTATCCAATCCACACAAGGTCAAATTATTTACACATTTTTATACTTTAAACAACCTCTCTTCTCTCCACTTATCTATCTTCTGATGATCTCCACTTAGCAGTACATCTGGTACTTTCCAATTATTAAATTGCTGAGGTTTAGTATACTGAGGATAATCAACAACCCCTTCTGTAAATGTTTCTAGTATTAATGAATCCTCATTACCTAAAACACCTGGTATTAATCTAATTACACCATCTACAAGTACTAATGCAGGTAATTCACCTCCAGAGAGTACATAATCTCCTATGGAGAATTCATAATCTACTAAATAGTCGTGTATCCTCTGATCAAACCCTTCGTAGTGACCACAGAGTATGATATAGTGGGCATTCTGTTTCTCAGATAACTCTTTTAATTTACTCTGTACTAATCTCTCTCCTTTAGGAGAAGTAAGTATTACTAAAGAGTTATCCTTTTTCAAATCTTTTAGACAATTGAATACTGGTTCTACTTTAATAATCATACCAGGACCCCCTCCATAGGGAGTATCATCTACCACTCTGTGCTTGTCCAGAGCCCAATCTCTTAAATTGTGTACCTCTATTTCAACTAGCCCTTTCTCTTGCGCCCTTTTAAGAATACTACTACCTGTATATGTAGATACTACTTCTGGGAATATTGTTACGATATCAAACTTTATCATATATTTTTATTAAACCAATCATAACTTAATTCTATCTTAAATGTTTTTTTAAATAGCTTCTTAAAATCATCCTCATCAGTAACTCCATTTATCAATTTAAGAAACTTTAATAACTTCTCTCTACCAAACTCTTTATCAAGTAACTCTACTGCATAACCAGATTCTCCATAAAGACCAGGACCTCCTTCATTGAAATATTTTAAAAAATTCTCAAACTGTTTTATTGCTGGCTTCCTCTCTAATTGTCCTGAAGAGAGAATTGCAATACCTTCTATTAACCATAGAGGTTGATACTGTTTACAAAATGTTCTTGTATAGAGGTGACTTATCTCATGCTTTAATAGCGCTTCATACTCCTCATCTGAATATTTATGATTACTCTCACTCTCATAGACATCTGGACTTAGAAGATAGATATTATGAGAGCTACCCAGTGTAGTGCCTACTACCCACTCCTCTGTTTTCCTACCGTAGAGCTTATCAAACTCTTCTCTACTTGATATTAGAAAAACTTTAGGTTTATTCCTATTCCAATCAACCCTATAGAAGCTATTAAGCTCTTTAATAGCACTGTTGTAGAACTTCTCTATTTTTCTGTCTTTAAGGGAGTGAATAGTAAATAACATAAAGAGTGTATCAAACTAAGTGTGGTACCGCTACGGGGAATTGAACCCCGATTGCATGATTGAGAATCATGTGTCCTAACCGTTAGACGATAGCGGCATACAGTTTACATTTTATCATAAAAGGGGTATTTAATTAAGTAAAGTACTGCTGTTGACAATAGTGCCAAATACATATATTATTTCTCGGAATAACATAAGTAACTACGAAAATGGTAGTAAAAAAACGTAGTATACTACTAACAGAGGAAGGCATTAAGACACTTGAGAGAGATCTTGCATACAGGGAGGGTGAATTAAGAGCTAAACTCCAAGACACCTTAAATCAGATGAGGAGTCAAGGTGATCTGAGAGAGAATGATGGATATACTATTGCTGTAACTGATTTTCAAAATAATGAGGAGAGAATTCTTGAGATTAAAGAGAAGTTAGAGAATGCTGAGGTTATTTCTAATTCTAAGACATCTTCTGTTGATATAGGGTCAAAAGTTACAATTGAGTGTGAAAAAGGTCTTAAAAATACTTATCATATTGTAGGGGAAGAAGAAACTAATCCAATAGAAGCAAAAATCTCTTACAAATCCCCTATTGGAAGCTCCCTTTTCGGTGCTAAGAAAGGTAGTACAGTTACTATTACAACTCCTGCAGGTGAGAATAGGTGTAAGATAATTAAGATAGAGTAACTAATTGTGTATATATGTTCCTTCATTAAGTATTCCCTTAATGTCTTCAATGTCATACAGTAATTTACCACCTGTAACATTAAAGGATATATCTTTCTTCTCACAGAACACAGCACATTTTGCATCAACAGGGATACTTGAATTTGGGATATGTTCTTTATCAGGGTGTACTGAGAACATTTTAAAATAGTCCTCCCATCTCATATCTCTAATGGGTCTTGCATCAAAGAATTCTTTAGGATCTTTGTCATATATGAAATCTACATTAGATATCTTGTATACTCTCTTGGTATGTAATACATCACTAAATACAGCTGCATCCATATCTGTACTCCAACCAACCTTTAATCCACCACACACCATATACCCAGAGTCTCCTGAATTAAGAAACTCATACGACTCACCTAAGGTCTTAGGTTCAAATATCTCTTTATCTCCAATATATGATGACAGGATAATAGCATTAGTCTGTGTAATTGACATACCTACTTTATGCAGACTATATCTCTCCTTAATATGTTCTGTAATCTTTCCTTCTATATCTCTTGATAATCGACCTCCTCCGGTAACTAATACAATATGACTATACTGTTCTTTAACACTCCAATACCAATCTTTTATTCTTTTAAAAAGATCAAAATTAAGATTTAATAAATGATCATACAGAATTGAACCACCTACTTTTAAAACAATCTTTTTTTTCATAATTTGAGAATTATAATTAATGCTAAAACAGAATAGATAAAGGGAGGTAAATAGTCAATTAATTTTAATTTACCTGCGAATCTTACATTCCAAAGAGAAAGAATTAAGTAGAAAGAGAGTGTACTTATAGCTGGAATAATAAAGATATTGGTATTAAGAAATACCCCTGAGGAGAGAGTGACAAAGGCAGATGAAACAAGAGTCATTATCAATGAGGCTGTACTCTCTTTTCTATGAATCTTTATATCAGACCAGAAAAAGAGAGAAGAGAAAAGAAACAAGAGAAAGAAAAAGAACCATATATGTGTACCTATCCTGATTGCAACACTACTTAACATGTAGAAGGATGCTATACATATGAAATCAAACACTGCTCTTGTTTGACTTGAAAGAGAATATATCTTCTTAAATGAGCTTTTTACATTTAAGAATAGAATTAATAACAGGATTGTAGATATGATAATTAATACAATATCCATAAAAAATGAGGTGTTGAAATATATGAAGAGGAGTAAGGAAGAGTAAAAGAGAATGGGTAAGACAAAATAAGTAAAAAATCTCTCTCTTAGAGAGACCCTATGTATAACTTCACTATACTGAGATATCTTTCTACCTGAATACAATACAAAAGCTCTTGTAAACCAAGTAAGAATAAGTAATATCCCTAATACTCCACTTAAGAGATATATTCTATTTGGAGAGTGAGTAGTAAGTGAGAAGGATATTGTTACTAATATAATTAGAAATAGATAAAGTAATTCATTTTTTAATTCTACTCTCGTTTTCAAAATCTTTAATTAAAAAATTATACCTCCATAGCCTTTGAATATAGCTACTAAAATTATTAACCACCAAGCTCCTACGGTAAATAAACTCCCAACACTACGACTAAGTTTCTTTTTTCTCCAAAGGATATAGATCTGTAGAGTAAGAAGAACAAAGACAAAGAATACTACAAATAGATTTATTCCATCTATAGTATTAAAAATACTCTTTATACCTAGTATGAGATTAGTTACTTTCTTCTCTTCTTGTTTCTCTTCAATAAAATACTCAGATATATCTAACTCTGAAATATTACCTGCCTTATCTGAGAACATTAATATAGAACGTTCTCCAATATCTTCAAAAGATAAAATGAGATTTACTTTATTATCCTCTCCCAACTCTATATCTATCGTTTTCTCCCCAGTTATTAATCTCAACTCATATAGATCTTCCGGATACTCTAATTCTAATTCAAAATATCCATCTACTCTGGCAACATATATACTCTGTAAATCAATAACAGGTGGTGTTGAATCAATAGTAAATAGCACTGAATCAGATTTAGTGTCACTATCTTTTATTCTTGCTGAGACACTGTGTTCACCCTCTTCCCAATCACTACCTTTATCAAACTCCCACTCTTTATTCGTACTATCTACCTCACCTAGTACATCAGTGTCACTTAGTACTTCAACGGTATATACTCCTGATATATTTTTTGTATCACCTTTTAGATTTAGATTAGCATCGTTAAGCAGATCCCCTGTTTTAGGATAGGTTATCTTAATGGATTTAATCTCTCCTTGTTCTTTAATAACAGGTTTTGGAGTAGGTGCAGATTTTACTGAAGGAGCAGATGTTGATGCTTTAAGTGTCTTTGAAGAGAGATTCCCAAACATCTGAACAACAAGGGTTGTTTCTTTACCCTGAAGAGTTCCTTGGACTACAGCTACTCCAATATCTCTGTAATTACCACTCATGATATTATCTCTATGTGTAGGGCTAGCCATCCAAGCCTCATGAACACCCTCTGCCGTCCTAAATCCTTTTGCTAAATTTTCACCAGCATAGACATATGAATACCCTGCTTGTGAGATAAACATCCAGGGTGATTCTCCATTAGGTCCAAAATGATCCCAGTATTGAAGCTCAAACATATTATTAGCTTTTGCATGAGCTGCTGCTACCAGTGAAGCATTATTATTCAGAGCATTTAATCCTGCAGCCACCCTCTCTTGATTAGTAAGTTCAATAATATTAGCAGATGTAATGGTACTAGCCATTGCACTGGGTATACCTAGAAGACCACCGAAAGTATTCACTATGAGAAGAACTACTGTGTAAGCAACTATAGCTCCTTTTCTCAGAAGCATCGGTCTATAGTCATTCTTTTTATTCGGGATAAACCATTTCTTCACTCGGCAGTAAAGCAGATAATATTATTTCTGTGTATATACTATCAACTTACACTCTTTCTTGCAAAGCTCATAGCCATACAAAACAGGAAGAAGAGTTGATAATAATGATTAAAACTAAAAAAGAAGAGACTCATCTATTTGAGTCTCTATCTTCTCTCTTATCTCAAGAGAATTGCCGGCAGTTTTGACAGAGTTACTTAACAGCCATCTTAAGTCCTTTCCCAGCTTTAAAAGCAGGATAAGGAGTAGCTGGTAAGTTGATTCTTTCCAAGGTCTTTGGATTGATTCCTACTCTTGCATCTCTAGTCCTTACTTCAAATTTCCCGAAACCGGTTAGTAAGACTGAATCACCTGACTTAAGAGCTTGAGTTATTGAGTCAAATACTCCATCGACTGCATCTGCAGCTTGCTTTTTTGTAAGTCCAGCAGCTTTAGCTACTTTATCTATTAAATCTTTCTTTAACATGTTACTTGACCTCCTTTCTTAAGAGATATGGATGCCACAAATCCTGATATCACATAATTTGTATCATCACATCAATAAAATATTGTAAATACAACGGTTCGTCAAGAAGCTATTTATTATAGGGTTTTAGGTTGGAATAATTAAAAGTTGACTTATTAAAAGTGTTTTTAACAAAGATGTACACATTTTCTCATATACTACTTCTGTATAAATTAATGAATTCTTCTAACAAACACCACCTTAACAACATAATTGTTAGAAACATTATAACAGTGGGATAAGTAGCAAAGAATATATATTCTCTCTATTTACAAAACAGAGTGATTACAATACAAAAGTTTGAACACAATTGAGTTCTTTGACCTGTTAATAAAAATATTAAACTTTTATTAACAATTAACCCCTCTTTGTCCTGTAGTATATCTTACTAGAAGACACACCCTATTTCGCTATTTCTACAGCTCTTGTCTCTCTAATTAGGGTAATTTCAACATTCCCAGGATAATTCTGTGTCTTCTCAATCTCACTTGCTAAGTCTTTTGCTAGTACAGTCATCTCATCATCCGAGATTAAAGCCGGTTTAACTATAACTCTTAATTCTCTTCCAGCTCGTATTGCAAACACATCTTCAATCTTATCTCCAGCAATATCTTTAGCTACATTCTCTAAAGCTTCTATCCTTTGAATATACTGTTCATAACTATCCTTTCGTGCCCCTGGTCTAGCACCTGATATGGCATCTGCGATATATATTAGTACTGCTTCTACAGATTGAGGTTCAATATCTAAGTGATGAGCCTCAATTGCATTAACTAACTTCTCATCAAGTTCATATTTCCTTGCTACTTGCCCTGAGATATGATGATGTGGACTATCAACTCTATGAGTTAAAACTTTCCCTATATCGTGTAATAGGCAAGCTCTTTTTACTAAATCAACATCTGCGCCAACTTCAGTTGCCAATACCTCTCCTAATCTAATCATCTCTATTGTATGAGACATTAGTGATTGACCATAACTTGTTCTATACCTAGTTTTACCAAGTAACTTCAGTAAGCCAATATCTATACCTGGCCATCCTGCTTCTTCTGCAAGAATTTGTCCATTCTTCTTTATCTCAATGGAGATCTCATTCTTTGCCTTTCTTACAGCTTCTTCTATAGAGCTAGGATGAATTCTTCCATCTTTGATTAATTTATTCAAAGCAACTGCAGCAATCTCTCTTCTTAAAGGGTCAAACGATGAAAGGGCGATTGTATTAGGTGATTCATCTACAATAACATCTACTCCTGTTAGTTTCTCAAATGCTCTAATATTCCTACCCTCTTTTCCAATAACTCTACCTTTAACCTTGTCATCATCTATCTTAATACTAGCTGTTGTAGTCTCTCCTACATAATCAGTTGCTATTCTTTGCATAGACTCGACAAGAATATCTCTTGCTCTCTCATCAGAGATCTCTTCTGCTCTTTTCTCAGCTTGTCTAATCTTTTTAGCCTGATAGTCTTTCATATCTTCATCTACCTGGCTCATTAATTTCTTCCTTGCTTCTTCCTGAGTTAAATCTGAAATTCTTTCTAATTCCTCTTTCAGATGAATTCTTGTTTTCTCAATCCCTCTCTGCATACGTTTTATTCCCTCTGTTGTCTCTTCTATCTCTTCACTCTGTTTATTCAACATCTTAGTCCTTATATTAAGCTTCTTCTCTCTCTCAAGCAGTAACTCTTCATGTTGATCTGTTTCTTTTCTAAGAACTCTTAATCTCTCTTCTACCCGTTTCTTCTCACCCTCTATCTCCTTCTCTGCATCTTCTATCTTTTTACTAATAATTTTGTTTGCAACTCTTGCTACTTCCTCTTCTGGAATATTCTTAATGTTTACCCATTTCCTAATAAATTTTAGGTAAAGGAAAACTACTAATCCTCCTAGAAAAGTTGCAACAATACTTATAATAAACTCCATTTGAGTATTGTTAATAATTTAATACTTTGTGGGAAAAGAAATACCGAACTTAGTACGGACTCCGAACAGAAGAACCTATCTCCATATATTTTCCGTTATATATTTGTTTAAAATATTTCATTAATTCAAAATAGCACAATATTTCTATCCCTATCCTTACAAGAACTATCATTACTAAGGACTTTCAATGATATCACTTTTTAGATATTCTTTCTAGTTTTTGTTTGTTTAATTTTTCTATAAGTTCTTGATAGTGAGTAAGATTATGAATTGTCAAAAGAGTCAATGCTGTTGCTTCACCATTTCTTAACATATGGTGAACGTAAGCTCTTGAATAATTTTTACAACACTCACAAGAACATTTACTATCTATCGGTTTTAAATCTAGTGCCATTTCACTATTCTTTACTCTTAGGATACCATCAGATGTATACACAGTACCGTGTCTTGCATTACGAGTAACTAGGACAGTATCAAAAAGGTTGTATCCTAGACCTACTCCCCTAATTATATCTTCAGGTTTTCCAACTCCCATAGCGTATCTAATCTTATCCTCAGGTACATTATCTATTACAACCTTCATCTCTTCTTCAACTAATTCTCCATCTTTATTTACTACATACCCTCCAAAATTGTACCCATCAAACCCTATTCTAACCAACTCCTTTGCACAGTATTCTCTTAAATCTAAATAGTTAGCTCCCTGTACTACACATGTAAGTAATTTATCTGTTTGCTGTGTACCACCGTACTCTTTTTCAAAATGGTTCTTACACCTTACTGCCCACTCCAGAGTTCTCTCTACAGACCTCTCTGCATCTTCCCTCTCTATCTCTGTATCTCTACAGTCATCCAGAGCAACTAGAACATCAGAGCCTATCTTCATCTGTATATCTATAGAGGTTTCTGGTGTTAGTTTGTAAATATCTCCTTGTTTAGGGGATTTAAAAACAGCCCCATTATCATCTATCTCTCCTTCCCATTTCTTTGAATGAAGTAATGAAAAAAGTTGGAAGCCTCCTGAGTCTGTAAATACTATACCGTTCCAATTCATCATCTTTTTTATCCCACCTAGTTGCTGGATAGTATCTGGTCCAGGAGAGATTAACAAGTGTAAGGTATTTGTTACTATTGCTTCCGTTCCTGTACTCTCTAGTTGTTCTGTAGTTAAATATCTTACTGCCCCTTTAGTAGCATCTGGCATAAAGAATAGTTTTCTTTTTAGAATATCTAAATCCATCTATTTTATTAATTTAAATTATATCCAATTAACATACTATCTCCATAACTAAGAAACTTGTAGTCTCTCTCAATAGCTTGAGTGTATGCTCTCTTGATATTTTCTATTCCTGCAAAAGAACTTACTAAGAGAATTAGAGAGGAATCTGGCATATGAAAATTTGTTATTAATATATCTACTACCTTCCATCTGTACCCTGGATAGATGTATAGGTCTGTATC
>JAAZIL010000021.1 GCA_012800885.1 Candidatus Dojkabacteria bacterium | reverse complement strand
GTAGTAAAGAGACTGTCACTCTTATGACATGCTGGCCATTAGGAGCTGGAATAAAAAGATTAGTAGTAGTAGCTGAAAGACTCTAATTTATGTGCAATGTAATATATGGATTCTAAGCAGAAAAAACTAATCATTGTATTATCCATAACAGCAGGAGTACTTCTCCTTTTAAATGTAATACTCTTTGCATTGACACGGAGTGGTGAAAAGAAACCTGAAGAAATTACTTTAGTATACTGGGGGTTCTGGGAAGAAGCAGAAGTTATGCATCCTCTCCTTGAGAAATATGAGGCAGAGAACCCAGGAGTAAAAATATTTTACTCTAAGCAAACAAGTAAAAACTATGAAAGTAGAACATACACTAGGCTAGAACAAGGAGTGACTGATACAGAACCTGTACCAGATATTCTAATGATTCATAATACTTGGTTACCTAAATTCCAACAATACCTTACATCTCTCCCCTCATCAATTATTGATAGAAACACTTACTCTCAAGAATTCTATCCTACTGCACTAGATGATTTTACTGGCAGAGATGGAGGAATATATGCAATACCACTGCAGATAGATGGATTAATGATAATTTACAACAAATCTCTACTATCTAAAGAAGGATATGCCGAACCACCACAAGATTGGGATTCTTTCCTAGAGGCTGCAAAGAGATTAACAAAGTATGATAGTACAGGAAGAATAGCTCAAGCAGGGCTAGCAATCGGTACATCAAAAAATATTACACACGCAACTGATATACTAACATACTTTATGCTTCAGAACGGAGCAGAACTAATAAACAGGGAGAGGGATGAAGTGAATTTAACCTCACAGAGAGCTATATCTGCACTAGATGTTTACACCTCCTATGCAAAAGAAGAGTTTCCTACATGGGGTACCTATCTTCCGAGTGATCTTACATTTTTTCAGAATGGAAATCTTGCTATGATGTTTGGGACAACTTGGCAAGCACTGAATATTTTAGAAGAGATGGACGAATTGAGCTTTGGACTAGCTCCTCTCCCGATACTACCTAGCAATAAACATCTCTATTACCCTATATACTGGGGAAACGCTGTAAGCAAGGCCAGTAAAAATCAAATAGAGGCTTGGAAATTCCTCCAGTTTTTAAGTGAACCCGAACAGTTAAGAAGACTCTATCAGAATTCAGCTAAAACACGAACTTTTGGACAACCCTATTCAAGAACCTCTATGAATGAAGAGCTACTACTTAATGAATACACTCAACCCCTAGGGTTGATGGCCCCATATATGAAATCTTGGCAAGTAGGTGATTTAGAATTCGTACAGGAGGTTCTAACTCGCTCAATTACATCAATAACTGAGGGGAACAAAGATTTGGAATCAGTATTTAGAACAGCACAAAATGAAATTAATGAAAGACTTGCAGTTACTAATAAATAAAGACTAAGATATATTAATGAGATATAACAGAAATTTTATGATAAAACGGAGTAAAAGAAGACTAACACTAACACTCATTTTACTGTTCTTCTTACCTGTATTTGTAATAGGTTTCTTACAAAACAAGAACTTCGATTCAAGGAAGGAAGCATTTGAGGATATAAAGGTGAGTAAAACATACCCTTGCGTTATTACATTCCCAAATGTCAATCCATATACTCTTGAAGTAAACAGGACTGTAAGAGTACAAATAGACGCACTATCTAAGGATATAGGGATTAAGAAGTTAAGTGTAAGTGATACATTAGGTAATCAACTTCTTGAAAAAACATATGATAACCATCCTAAAAAAATAACAGAATCTCTCAGTTATACACCCCAAGTAGTAAGAGCGTACAATCTCTCTGGAACAATTATTGATAGTGCTGATAGAGCGTTTCAATGCGTAATAAGTAGTCCGTACAAAGGAGAAAAATTACAGATAATTACTCAGAATAGTAAACCCTCTTTTACATCTTCTCCTAGTAGAGATTCTAAGCCTTCACAAGCCATCACAGCAGGAACAACATATGAATATACTATTAAAGCAGAAGATAAGGATGGAGATACCATCAACTATATCTACTCCTTCACACCTGATAACAACTGGTTGAAAGCAACAGTAATAGAAGATGGAGGTAACGGTAGACTCTCTATCTCTCTAAAAGGCTCTACTCAGAAAACTGGAAGTTATCTTGCAAATATCTTCATCCATGATGGATACAGTACTCATCTTGCATCGCAGTCATGGGTAATCAATGTTAGTCCAAAGGGTGCTGAAATACCGATAGTAAAAATAATTGAACCTGTTCAACCTGTTGCGATAAAAGAAGATGATAACATTATTGTCTCATGGGAGACTGTTTCTAGTAATAAAATATCCAAATACGAACTATACTACTCTTCCAATCCTACCAATGAGAACAGTTGGCAAGCTATTGATACTAACATTAGCGCCACCACTACTGCATACAATGTAAGTCTAACCAGAATCCCAGATGGTGCTTACAGAATGATTGTTAGAGCAATTGATACACAGACTCCACCTGCAATAGGAATGGATATCTCTGAAGAGATAATAATATCTAGAAAACAGGCAGATAGTGATTTGCCTGATGATAAACCTACATTACCACAACCACAAATAATTAATACATCACCAACAAGTACAGATGTGATTGTAAATAGAACACCTACAATAAGAGCTTCCTTAATATCTTCTGAAGGTACTACTGTCGATGAGAGTAGTATCTTTATGTCTCTAAACGAGAAAGATATTACAAATGAGATAAAGATAAACAAAATTTCAGAAACAGAATTTACAGTCATATACATACCGGAAGAATCTCTAACTGTTGGAACTCATAAAGTATCTTTACTGTTTAAAGATTCTCAAGGCTCTGAGCAAGAGAAAGAGTGGACCTTTACCATCTCAGATGATGAAGAAGGAACAGATGGTGACTATTTCTACATCTTCGGCTTAGAAATGCCTAAAAAGATTGTATATATC
>JAAZIL010000020.1 GCA_012800885.1 Candidatus Dojkabacteria bacterium | reverse complement strand
CTGGTCCTCCACTGCACAGTTTACTATGTCAGGGCCTCCTAATGCGCCCTCTGACTTACTAACAGAGGGACAAACTAATCCTACTACTGTTACTAATTTAGCACCTAAATTCAGTGCAATACATACTGATCCTAATGAAGATAGTGCAATATATTATGAAATACATGTTAATACTAATGATTCATTTACCGGAACTGAGATGTGGAATAGTAGTAAAACATCTATCTCATCTATCACTAATGGGTCTAGATCTTCAAACATTACATACAACGGTTCTGCTCTCTCACCAAGCTATACTACATACTATTGGAGAATTAGATTCTGGGATACAGATGACAATATGAGTGATTGGTCTTCTACTGCACAGTTTACTACGTATAGTAATGCCACTCCTTATGCCCCATCGTCATTACAAACTCAAGGAAGTACTGATTCCAAGAAAGTCTCTACTACAACCCCATACTTCAGTGCAATATTTACAGACCCCAATGCTAGTGATACAGGAGAATATTATGAGATAGAGGTTAACACTGAGGATTCATTTACAGGTACTGTAATGTGGAGTAGTGGAAAATCTTCTATCTCATCTATCACTAATGGATCTAGATCCTCAAATATTACATACAACGGTTCTACACTACAACTAGATGGTACTACATACTACTGGAGAATCAGGTTCTGGGATAACGCTGATGCTGTAAGTAGCTGGTCTCCTACTGCACAGTTTACTATGTTAGGACCTCCTAATTCTCCTTTAAACCTAACGGTTGATGAAATGAAAAATCCTATGAGAATAACTAGTCTAACTCCTAACTTCAGTGCTATGCATACTGATCCTAATGAAGACTCTGCTACTCACTATGAAATACATGTTAATACTAACCAAAACTTTAATGGTACTGTGATGTGGAACTCTGGTAAAAAAAGTATGACATCTACACCTTCTGGTACCAAGTCTCCAGACATACCCTACAACGGCACTCCTCTTACAGGAACTTCAGATACTACATATTATTGGAGAATTAGATTCTGGGTTAGTGATAATGAAGTGAGCGAATGGTCACCAGTAGCAACCTTCACTGACTATATTGATGACAAACAGTATATACAGATGGAGGGTGTTCTACTAAAAGGGGTCAAGATTAACCCTCCTGCTAACTTACCTCCATCTGCACCTACAAATCTTAATCCTCACTCAGTCAGTGCGTTTTGGATTACTTTTTCTGCACAGTTTAATGATCCAGACATAGATGATACTGGAGTATATTATCAAATAGAGGTTAATACAAATGAGACATTTACAGGAACAGTAATGTGGGACTCTGGAAAAACAAGTATTGCACCAATAGCAAATGGTACTCAATCAAGCAACATAGAGTATGACGGAAGTTCCCTTTCTAAAAACGTTACCTATTACTGGAGGATTAAATTCTGGGATAACAAAGGTCTGTACAGCCCTTGGTCTGTTAGTACATGTGTAGTACCTAGTGGGCAGGGACAATAGTAACAATACCTAAAACCCTAATTACTCTGTATAATAGCTATTATGAGCTTAAAATACGATTCTGCTAAAAAATTAAGAAAAGAGAAAAAGAAGTTTAGAATTGATAGTTGGCAAGAATATGAAGAAAGAGAAGAGAAATTTCTTAAAGAGAGACTCCATTACAAAGAACCAACTATATATACATCTGTAAGAATTACTGGTGGAAAAGCAAAAAACTTTAAAATAGATGTACCACCTAAAACAAGACCACTAACAGATAGAATGAAAGTAACTATATTCAATCTCTTGAAAGAAGACATATCGAATAAAACTGTACTCGATCTCTATGCAGGTTCAGGTTCTTTCGGATTAGAAGCACTATCCAGAGGAGCAAAAGAGGCAACTTTTGTAGATGCATCAAGACAAGCAGATATTATACTAAGAAGGAATATAGCTCATACAGGCTTCCTTCCAGAAGCAGAAGTTGTAAAATCAAAAGTAGAGGACTTTCTACTAAAAACAAAACAATCTGATAAAACTTACGATATTATCTTCTTTGATCCTCCATACAAACTCTACAATACTAAGAAGATTAAAAAAATGGAATTAACAATAAATGAAACTTCTAAACTATTGCCTGGTGTTAAAGAGAGTAGCAAGAAACAATTTAAAGGGGCAATTATTATAAAGCACCCCAGAAGGTATCCAATAGATACTCTACAATTAGAATATATTAAGAGAGTAGAGTCTTACAATTTTGGACTAAACTCTATATCTTTCTATATAGTTAAATAATAGTTATTGCTTATTTTCATAAAAGAATATAAAATAGTCTGTGATGTACAAGATAACTGGTGTTAACAAAGCAAAAATTACTAAAGTTGTATATCAGACATCATTCTAATGTCTAACCCTTTCTGGAGATATTTTCCCATTGATAAATTTTTAATTGTAATACTGTATTATGGAAAACGAACAAGAGAATAAATTAGAGAAGATGAGACACTCTGCATCACATATATTGGCTCATGCTGTACTAAAGCTCTATCCTGAAGCTAAATTAGGGATAGGACCTGCAATAGAAGATGGTTTCTACTATGACTTTGACCTACCTCAACCTCTTGAAGAGAAGGATCTAAAAGGTATTGAGGAGGAGATGAGAAAGATTGTTAAAAGAAAACTACAGATTAAACAACTCCTTATGAAACGAAGTGATGCAATTAAGTACTTAAGAGACATTGGACAGGAGTATAAATTAGAATTACTTGAAGAGATTCCTGATAAAGAAACTAGTTTCTATGTATCAGGTGATAATGAATTTGTTGATCTATGTAGAGGACCACATATTGAGAATACTGGGCAAATAGGTCCCTTTAAACTCCTAAGAACTGCTGGTGCGTACTGGAGAGGAGATGAAACTAAAAAAATGTTAACAAGAATATACGGTACTGCATTTGAAACTAAAGAAGAATTAAAAGATTATTTACAAAAGCTTGAAGATGCAGAGAAGTATAATCACAGGAAGTTAGGTAAACAACTAAAGCTTTTTGCTATTATCCCTGAAATAGGGCAAGGCCTCCCAATATGGCTACCTAGAGGATATGTTATTCGAAGAATTTTAGAAGACTACATGTTAGTTCTAGAAAGAAATCATGGATACCAACATATATTTAGTCCAAATATATACAAAGAAGATGTATTTAGAATGTCTGGACACTTAGAGTTTTACAAAGACTCTATGTATGCCCCAATAAAAGTTGATGATGAGAATTACTACTTAAAACCAATGAACTGTCCTGCAGGTATGATGGTGTATAAATTGGAGCCTAGAAGTTACAGAGATTTACCATTTAAACTTGGAGAGTTTGGAACTGTCTATAGATTCGAAAAATCTGGAGAGTTACACGGTCTTCAAAGAGTAAGAGGTTTTACTCAGAACGATGCCCATCTATTCTGTACTTCAGAACAATTGGAAGATGTCCTCAATGAGACTTTAGATCTTCTTGATATCTTTTACAAAGATGTAGGATTTACTAAATACAAATTTAGACTCTCACTGGCAGATTGGGAGAGAGATTCTAAGAAGTACTCAGGAGACGTAGAGAAGTGGGAATTCGCAGAGAGTGTCTTAAGAAAGGTTCTACAAGACAGAAAACTGGAATTTGAAGAGATGCCAGGAGATGCTGCATTTTACGGTCCAAAAATTGATGTTCAAGCAATAAATATTTATGGAAAAGAAGATTCCATATCTACATTACAATTAGACTTTAACTTCCCAGAGAAGTTTGACATAACATATATTGATGAAGATGGCCAGGAGAAACAGCCGTATGTTATACATAGAGCATTAATTGGATCATTTGAACGATTCTTTGCATTCTTAATTGAACATCATAGCGGTGACTTCCCTCTCTGGTTAGCACCAGACCAAGTCACAGTAATACCTATCTCTGATAAACATAAAAAGTATGCAACAGAGGTATTTGAATTACTAAAAAGTAGTGATATTAGAGTAAAGTTAGATGATAGAAGTAAGAGTATGCAATCTAAAATTAGAGATGCAGAGAAATTAAAGATACCGTATTTAGTTATTCTTGGTGACAAAGAGGTTGAAACTGATACTGTCTCTGTTAGATCTAGATTAAACAAAGAGATAGGATTAATGAAAAAACAGGAATTCTTAGATTATCTCAAAGAAGAGATAAGGTTAAAGAAAACATAATTAAATTAAGAATCATATATTAAATATATGGACTCAAAATACAATCAAAGGAACAAGGGCTTTCATACAAGAGTAAATGAAAGGATTAGATTACCGAGAGTATTGGTAATTGATAGTGAAGGAAAGAGTATGGGAGAGGTTGATACATACAAGGCACTGGAGAAAGCAAGAGAGGAAGGTTTAGATTTAGTAGAGGTTAGTCCTAATACTAACCCTCCTGTTTGCAAGATAATGGACTACTCTAAATATGTCTATGAACAGAAGAAGAAAACAAGGAAGAGCAAAGCTACAAAAAACAAGGATTTGAAAGAGTTTCGTTTTAGTGTAGTAATAGAACAAGGAGATATTGATACAAGAGTAAGAAGGGCTAAAGAATTCTTACAGAAAGGACACCCAGTTAAAATAACGGTAACAAGAAGAGGTAGACAACCAAGAGAACAAATGAAAGAAGTTTTTGAGAAAATATTGACTAATTTCGATGGATATAGTACTATCGAACCCGAACCTAAGATTGAAAATAACTATATAACACTTACTTTTAAGCAAGATGGCAAAACAGAAAACAAACAAAACAGCAGTAAAGAGAGTAAAGATGTCCAACCCAAAGGGTAATAAAAAAAGCAAGATGATGTATAAACAGAGTAAGCAAGGGCATCTGAGAACCAAGAAATCAAGTAGAGAAAAGAGGAGACAACGGAACAAGGCTCCTGTATATCCTGCTACTGAAAAATCACTGAAGAAAATAATTGTTAATTTATAAAATCCTAATCATGAGAGTAAAAGGTGGTACTGTAAGAAAAAGAAGGCATAAAAAGATACTATCTAAAACCAAAGGGTATAGAATGACTAAAGGGAAACTGTATAAGGTTTCTAAAGAGGCATATCTTCATGCAGGACAGTATTCATATGCTCATAGAAGAAGAAGACATTCGCAATTTAAAAATATCTGGATACAGAGGATAAATGCCGCATGTAAACAGAATGATATTAAGTACAAGGACTTTATTCATGGACTAAAGACAAAGAATATACTTCTTAATAGGAAAGTATTAGCTGATATTGCAGTTAATAATCCTGACATTTTTACCTTTCTCGTAAAGTACTTGTAGAGTCATATTTTACATATTAAAAAGACTCTACAAAGAGT
This sequence comes from Candidatus Dojkabacteria bacterium, assembly GCA_012800885.1. Classification (GTDB taxonomy): domain Bacteria; phylum Patescibacteriota; class Dojkabacteria; order SC72; family SC72; genus UBA5209. Next base: position 2,281 of record JAAZIL010000020.1, on the reverse strand, counting down.
CTTTTTTGTTAAATACTTAATATAAAAAATATTATGTTGTATACTTTTTAATAACTAATAATCTCTCTGTATGACACACAGTTTAGAAAATATAATTAAGAATCTAGATAAAGATATTAACTCACTCTCTGTATCAGAGTTAAGAAAAAAATATCTCTCCAAAAATGGTATATTACCCTCTCTTTTTACAGATATTAAGAATATTCCTTCTTCAGAAAGAAAAGAATATGGTCAAGAGGTTAATAGTATTAAACAGAGAGTTGAAAATGCTCTGTCAAATAATACTCAGAGAGATACTGATACTTCAGTAGTGGAGAAGATTGATCCAACAGCACCGTTTGATCTAAATACTTCTCAACAGAAGAAACCTAGAATCCTTGATATGAAAGGGAGCTCTCACGTCTTAATGCAAGAGATAGGATCTATTCTAGAGATATTCCAAAAAATGGGATTTGATATTCTAGAGAGTAGACAGATAGATGATGACTTTCATATGTTTGAGAGTTTGAACTTCCCTAAAGGACACCCTGCTAGAGATATGTATGATACATTCTGGACTGATGATGGGTTAGTTTTACCTGCTCATACATCTACAATGCAGAATAGGGCACTAAGAAAATTTGGACCCCCACCAATAAGGGTAGTACTCCCTGGGAGATGTTTTAGGCATGAGGCTACTGATGCCAGTCATGAACATACTTTCTATCAGATAGAAGGAATATATGTAGATAGAGATATCTCTGTTGCTAATATGTTAGCAACTATTAAAGAGTACTTACAAGAATATCTAGGTAAAGAGTTGGATATTAAAATGCAACCAGCTTTCTTTCCATTCACAGAACCAGATATAGAATTTATAATAAGTTGCCCTTTCTGTGACAAAAAAGGGTGTAGTACTTGTGGATACATTGGATGGATAGAATTAATGGGTTGCGGTATGATTCATCCCAATGTTTTAACCTCTGGTGGTATTGACCCTAAAAAATATACTGGTTTTGCATGGGGAGTCGGTATAGATAGGTTAACTGCAATAAGGAGAGGAATCGGAGATATTAGGAAGCTGAGAGAAGGAGATATTAAGTTCTTAAACCAATTCTAAGATGAAATTACCAGTTAATAGTATAAAGAAGTTTTGTAAATGTAATACTGATATAGAAGATATTGTAAATATAGTATCCACTAAGATAGGAGCAATAGAAGAAGTAATTGAACTTTCAGTAATGTATGAAGGAGTGTATGTTACTCAAATCATATCAAAAAAAGAACATCCTAATGCTGATAAGTTAGGAATATATCAGATTGCACTTGATAAAGAAGAGAATATACAGGTGGTAGCTGGAGATAAAAAGCTAAATGTAGGGGACAAAGTAGCATATATTAAGCCTGGATACATAGTACCATCTACTTTTAATACCTTAGAACCCCTTAAAATTAAAACTTTAAAGGTAAGAGGTGTCTTATCCAATGGGATGCTCTGCTCAGAGAGAGAATTAAATATTGGGCCAGATGGAGATAGAGTATTAGTACTAGATTCAGAAGCTCCTGTAGGAGTAAGCTTCGCTGATTACTACGAACTAAATGACATAGTAATAGATATTGAGAACAAAGCACTAACAAACAGAGGAGACCTGTTCGGTATTATCGGTTTAGCCAGAGAGATCTCTGCCGCACAAGGATTACCTTTCAGTAGTCCTCAGTGGTATACAGAAGATACTCTCCTGTACAAAACAGAGAAAGAGTTGTTACCCTTAGAAGTAAAGAATCAATCGGCTAATCTCTGTCCAAGATATGTCTGTGTCTCTATGCGTAATGTACATGTAAGTAATTCTCCTGTATGGTTAAAATCCTTGCTAATTCGTGCTGGAATTAAACCTGTGAATAACATTGTAGATATTACAAATTATCTTGCCCTCTTAACTGGCCAACCCCTACACGCTTTTGATTATGACAAAGTGGTTAAGAGAGACCCAGGCAGTAATGGAGAAGCAAATATAGTTGTAAGACTTGCTAAAGATGGTGAAAAGATACATACCTTAGATGGAGATATCATACAACTTAGCAGTAGCAATCTAGTTATTGCTGATAGTACTAATCCAATTGCTCTTGGAGGTGTAATCGGGGGAATGGATACGCAGATAGATATGAATACTAAGAATATAATAATTGAGAGTGCTTGTTTTGACAGATACATTATTCGTAAAACCTCTATGGAACACGGATTGTTCACTGAGGCCGTAACTAGATATACCAAAGGTCAGAGTCCAGAGCTCTCTCTCTCAAT
>JAAZIL010000019.1 GCA_012800885.1 Candidatus Dojkabacteria bacterium | reverse complement strand
GATATATACATCGCTACCTTCTGTATCTGAGGTTATTGTTATTTTCCCCTTCTCCTCACTCTTTGTTGAGTCTTTCTCATAGTAAAGGATAGCACCGTGTAAGTGATCATTAGGTCCAATCTCCATATTAATAATAGAAACACTGTTCTTTGTTAAAGGGATATTAAATTTATGAGTTTTGTAAAAACTTTGTTGAGAAGATATTTTAGTTAACTCTACAATATATGTTCCAGCGGGTAAGTTTTTAATACTGATTGGAGTCTCTCCATACTCTTTACCATTAATTTTCACTGAAACCTTCCCATTAGGGGTAGATATCTCTAAGGTAGTATTTTGATAGAAAGATTTGATTACAGGTAATCTCTGTAAGAAGCCTTCAAGAGGGAGAAAGAAGAGAACAACTGAGAGGGTAGTTATACAGATTATTACAATTATGGCAGTTTTAAATCTTTTCATTATATATCCATTATATTCAAGCTATTTTCTTTTGTCTACAATCCGTTAATATGAATACTTAGATTCAGGGGATTTCCTCTCTTCAGATTCTTTTTTACTCGCCCTGTAGTTAATATATGCTATGAAGGCGATAATTAGAAAGAGGGTAAATATTAGGGCAAAGTATCTAAATGCTCCTACAGAGAGGATTGCAATAGAACCGATTAAGAGAGCAAATGTAGTTTCAATCAGGAGAACTTGTCTTGAAGAGAGGTTTAATTGCAACAGCTTGTGATGTAGGTGAGATGTGTCATTGATTCTCATCAGCTCTAAGAGATTCTTAGGTTTGTAGGTAATATATCTATTGATAAGGACAAACATGGAATCAATTACTGGAAGTGCAACAAGCATTATGGTTATGGAGAATTTAATACCAGTTATTAAGGCTAAGATACTAATTAAAAAACCGTAAAGAGACTTACCTGTTGAACCAGACATTATTTTTGGTGGTGGGAAAGCGAAGAAAAGAAGTGATAGTAATCCTCCTGAGATAAAAACACTTAGGCTAGATGTGAAGAGAGAGTATGTTCTTACCCCTATTATAAAGAGAAGAACAAAGATAACGAGTGAGTAAGATTCTATCAATCCTGGTGAACCACCAACCCATTTTACAGAGTTGATGCAGAGAAGAATCCAAAGAAACAGGATTAAGTCTCCTGGAAATACAAAAGAGAATGGTATTGAGAAGAGGTTAAAACGCCATATTAAGCTTGTTAGGTTAATAAAATCACTAGAGAAAAAACTGATATGTGTTAAATCTATAATAGAGAAAGCTACTATTAAAGATGCAAAGATTTGGAAAAAGAGCTGAACTTTAGATGGTAGATTAAATATATCATCAAGTATAGAGCCCAGGACAAGGATAAAGAGGGATATAATTATTGGTATGGTGAAAGCATCGAGTCTAAAAAATACAAGGATAGCGAAGAGAAGCGGAATGGTAATAGCTAATCCTCCTAAGGATGGAGTTTCTTTGTCATGTAGCGCTTTCTCGGGATTATCATACTCTCTACCTCTACGTTTTGTTCGTGGTCTATATGTTACCCCCCATTTGTAAGCTAATTTGCCTAGTAATGGAGTTAATATGAAGGATAGAACTAATCCAATTACAAATAGGGGCCAATACACTATGTATCTATCAAGATTGGAGAAGATACTAATTTTTGAAAGTTGTAATACTCTCTCTAAGATCCGTGTTGGTATAGAGATGTCCATAATTTAAAAAGATAAAAGTAATCTAAGAGATATTATACATAAAGAGAAATTAGATAATAATATTGAGATTAGCAGTACTTTAGAGAGCAGTCTCTCTTTGTGATAATATTTTCTTGAAATAAATAATCCTATTAATAGAACAGATAGTCCTAGTAATGGGTAAAGATATATTAAATAGCTGTTACCAAGTCTCTTCTGTAAAGGTACATAGTAGTTGAATACAGAGATTCTTGTTGGTATCTTTTTCTTAGTAAGAAGATACCCTTGAGTAAAGATGAGTGTGGAGGAGAGAATCAATGTAAACCACATTAAAGGATCTTTAAAATACCTGTTTGTCTCCAGTCCAGCTAACCAGAGTTCATACTGATCCTTGTATTTGTAATAGATATTTTTAGGATTATCTTTTAGACCAAAGTCGAGCTGTGCTTCTTTCTCTTTCTTCATCCTCTCATTATATCAAAATGGTTCTCTGTTTAGTATTTCAAGATATTCATTTAGTGAGAGATCAGAGGGTCGCATATCTCCATATTTTTTACACTGTTCTTCAAAACGAGTACCTTTTAGATTATTTAAAAGATTTTTCCTTGGATATTTAAAAGAGAGTGAGATTAAATTTTTAAGATTAATTGTATTATCTAATTCTAAAAAGGAAGGGGTAAATGAGATTAAACTACTGTAGACATTAGGTTTAGGTCTAAAAGATTCTGGAGAGATATCAAGAAGTTTGTTACATTCAGCATATATCCTAGTCAACAGGGAGAGTGTAGAGTATGGTTTTTTGTAGATATATTTCTCAGCAACCTCTTTCTGAATAATGAAGTATGATGTATATCTAAAGGATTTACTTTCTATTATTTTCTTAATTATCTTCTTAGAGATGTTGAAAGGTAGTGATCCAAAGAAAATAATATCCTGTGATGGAAGAGAGTTAATATTAAAATCAAGAAAATCTTCATTAAATACCTCTATGTTTGGAAACTGCTCTGTTAGTTTAGTAGCAATGTTTTTATCCTTCTCTACAACATATATGTTTCTGTATTTATTTTCTAATTTTGCTGTAAAGAAGCCAGTACCAGGACCAATCTCTAAAAGAGTATCTACTTGAGGGTTCTCTAAATAACTTACTATTCTGTTACCTAGATTCTCATTTACAAAGAAATTTTGTCCAAGAGATCTTTTAGTTCTCATTTATACCCTAAAGTCCCAGATATTATCTTTTTTAAGAAACTCTTCTCTGCAAGAAGAACAAGTAGCTTTATTCTTAGTAAAATTAAGAGAGTCTTTACATTTAGGACACACTAAAATATCTTCTAGCTTTTTAATATGCTTTTTACTAGATTCTTTACGAACTAACAGTTTTAAAAAGATACTCGGTGCAATATTAGTAAAAGAGAGAAGATTCTGTGAGAGTTTTTCAAAGAATAGTAACTGTTTTAGGCTAAATATCCTTTTAAAGAGATTCAATCTTAGAAATGAACAACCTAATTTTTTCTTTACCACAAAACCTACCTGTTTTAGATTCTCTCTAATCCATTTAACATCATAGTTGTAGAAAGGAACTTTAACATGTTTCCTTGATCCTTCATGATGACCTTTATCAGGTTGTTGGTAAGGTCCAGGTTTAAAGAGAGAGAAGTTTAAAGAGAAGAGTGATTTAATTACTGCCTTTATATGTAATTTATTAGCAAATTCTTGTATATATATACTATCTCCTTCTAGGACCCTATATATCTCTTTAAAATAGTTATCAGGCTTCACTATGTGATGTAGTACTCGTACAGTTAATGCACCGTTAAAGGAGTTGTCTTTAAAAGGTAAGTGATAGGCATTTGCAGCAATTAGATATGTATTTGGGAAATCTCTTTTAATATTACTGTAATTCTTCTGTAATGTTTTGAGTGAATAGTCAATAATTACAGGATTATTATAGTTGTCGTAATAGGTTGGAAGAAGTCTTCCATAACTTCCACCAATATCTAGAAACCAATTACCTGAACTATCTTTCAGTAATTTTTTTAATGCAAGAACCTCTGCTAGATGCTCATACTCTCTTCTTTTCCAGTATGTACTGTAGTCGTAATTAATGGTGTCATAATCTGCTATTTTCTTCATATTTTCTCTTCTCATTAGTTAATTTTTGGAACTCTTCTAATAGTTTCTTTGATTCTTTACTATTTCTCATCTGCTCTGCAGAAGCAATTTTAATACCGTACTCTGTCTCCTTTCTTTTGAAGTAGTTTTTGACAATACTAGAGTAGAGTAACTCTAGTTCATCTTTTGAACCTTGTTCTTTAGAGAAAGAGAAGATACTCTCTTGAAGTAAGTTTTTGATTAAGTTGTTATCATCAAACTTATTTAAGATTTTCTCTCTATCTAAGTTTTGTTCTCTCTTAATATATCTTAATATCTCTTTTACCTCAGAGTTAAAGAAATATTTAAGTTTAATATTTTTATCAATCTCTATATCTTTTTGAAAAAGCAGCTCTTGTAAAAAAAGAACCTCTAAATCTTGAGGAATAATGGGAGATCTTCCACATTCAACTTCTTCTTTTGGCCTGGTCATCTGAGCAGTTTTTTTGCTCAGATCTATTTTAGTGAGGTTTAAACCGCTTTTCACATAGAAAGAGGAAAGTGTTGGATTAACAACAAAAGAGAGCATTCTCTCCATCCATGATACTGTTTTTTGGTAGTCTTCAAGCCTATTTAAGTCTCTTTTTTCAAGGAGGTTAACAAGCATGAATGTATATGCATCTACCTTCTTAGAAATAACCTCTTTTATCTTCTTAGGTTCATGCTTAATTAACTCATCTATATCTTTGTAAGGAGAGGTGCTTGTAGCATATGTATTTAGAGATAGTTGTTGAGAGAGTACAAAAGCCTTTTCTAAAGCCTGTTGTCCTGCTGTATCAGTATCAAATATGAATAGAATATTTTTAGTGAGTCTAGAGATTCTCTCTAACTGTTCTTTAGTTAAAGCAGTTCCTAGAGGTGCTACTATATTCTTAATTCCAGCCTGGAAGGCTGCTATTACATCAGTTTGGCCTTCACAGAGAATTACTAGATCATCTTTCCTTATCTGTTGTCTTGATTCATACTGTCCGTAGAGGTTATTCTTTTTCTGATAGATAGGAGTCTCAGGAGAATTCATATATTTAGGTCCATATTTGTTACTAGGCAGTACTCTTGCAGTAAAGGCAATAACTTTCCCTGAACTAGATCTAATTGGAAACATAATCCTTCTGAAGAATTTCTCTCTTAATTTATCATTTTTTAAGATAAATAGGCCTGATAGAAGTAATTCTTTTTTTGAATATTTACTATCTTTCTGTATAGAATCTAATAATCCAAAACCACCTGGAGCATACCCTATACCGAAATCCTTAATACTCTGATCTGTGATACCTCGTTCATGTATATACTCAAGAGCATCTTTATGTTTTCTTAGCTGTTTGTAATAATATATTGCAGCCTTCTTATTAATCTCTTCTAGTCTCTGAAGGTGTGTATTTGGAGCTTTCTTAATTAATTTAACTCCTGCCTCTTTAGCTAGTTTCTCTAATGTTTCAACAAAATCAATATTCTCTATCTTCTGAACAAAGTTAAATATATCTCCTGCCTCACCACAACCGAAACATTTGTATCTTTGAAGCTCAGGACTAACAATAAAGGAGGGAGTTTTCTCTGAATGGAAGGGGCATAAACCGGAATAATTTTTACCAGTTTGCTTTAGATTAACATATTTACTTATTACATCTACAATATCCAAGCGCTCTTTAATCTGCTCTATCTGTTCTCTTGATGAATTCATACGCTATTATACCAATTTCTACAGGACTTATTCGCATACCATCTCATTTTCCACTATCCTGCATGAAATCTGTCCAATACCGGTTGTATCAGAGGATTGGATAGTAATTTCTTCTCCATTAATTTCTAACTGGGTACTAGGTAATCTCCCTGTAACTAATGTAAAAGTATCTTCTACAACAAACTCATGCACTGTATTAGGTTGTAGAACTTGAGAGATCATATTCTGTCCATCGACATCTAATTTTATCCATGAGGAAGATTGAGATATTGAGAGGGTAAGTAAGAACTCTCTGTT
>JAAZIL010000018.1 GCA_012800885.1 Candidatus Dojkabacteria bacterium | reverse complement strand
TTCTGAATTAGATGTAGACAAGATAGCAATTTATGCTGTAAATGTACTTAAAAGATACTTTGATTTAGAAAAAGTTGGGATACTACTATTTGATAAAGTTAATACAAAGATACTCTATAAAAAGATTTCAGGTTTTGAATTAAATGGAGTAAGAGATCTGTTACAAGTTGTTCAATATTGGAAAGAGTTAGGAGAAGATCCAGTTCTGTTACTTGATGAGATAAAGAGAGGAAAAATAGGTGAAGATTGGAATAGGAGAGACAGGTTATCAAGGATTGTTAAATGTATGGAGAAAGAAGGTATCTCCGCTATTTTACCTTTGAATAGAAAGGTTCAGCTAAATGGGATTATAGTAGTTGGAAATAAGAAAAATAGAGACTCTTTTACTGTTGATGATATGAGATTTCTTGAAGATGTTATCGCAAATGTTAGTGTAGCAATGGGAAGAGCAATTCTGTACAAAGAGGTAGAGAAGTTTAATGAAACACTAAAGGATAAAGTAGAAGAGCAAACAAAAGATCTTAGAGAAAAGATTAGAGAGTTAGATGATGCTAGAAAAAGAGAACACGACATGATAGATATCATGGGTCATGAACTTAGAACACCGATGACTATCATTCGTAACTACTACGAACTTCTTAATAATTTGATGAAGAAAGATATTTTTGTACAGGAGAAAACTGTTAATAGTAAATACAGAGGTTATTTAGATGTTATTGGAAAGAATATTGAAAGGGAGATATCTTTAATAAATGTTTTACTTAGTGCAACAAAATTAGATGATGGGCAGTTAGAACTTAATAGAGAACCGGTGGATATTATCGAATCTATTGAAGATGGAATTATGGGTCACAAGAAAGAAGCGAATGATAAAGGACTATATATGAAGTTTAAGAAGTCTTCTAATCTTGCTGTCTTTCCTAAAGTATATGCAGATAAAATACGTTTACATGAGATTATTGATAATTTAATTAGTAATGCTGTTAAATACACATTAAAAGGTGGTGTAGAGATATATGTAAGTCATGATAAGCGTTTTGCTAAAGTAGAAGTAACTGATACAGGAGAGGGTATAGCTAAGAGTGATATAAAGAAGGTAGGACAGAAATTTTATAGATCTAATCAATATATTAAAGGAGAGAAACGGAGTGTACCCCTTGTGAGACCAGGAGGATCTGGTTTAGGTCTGTTTGTGACTTTTAGTTTAGTAAGATTACACGGTGGAACCATCTCTTTGGCTAGTAAATTAGGTAAAGGGAGTACTTTTACTTTTACTATTCCTTTGGTTAAAGAAGGGGTTGTACTGCAACCTCCTAGTGATAGTAAGTACAGCGGAGATATGTTTGAGAAATTACATCTCAAGAAATCTGAAGAGTGATTTCTACAAAGTATGTACCCTTTGAATATTGAGATATCTGTTCTTTTAGCATATCATATATTACATAAGTTAAATGTTAAGCGAAATTATGGAGATAAATCAATTTAAAAAAGAATTAGATAAATGTG
>JAAZIL010000017.1 GCA_012800885.1 Candidatus Dojkabacteria bacterium | reverse complement strand
CCTCTCAACAGCTCGTGGATCTCTAGTAACAAGACCTTCTTTTCTTAGTACAGGTTTTAAAGTTTCATCCATAGAGTACAGTGCTCTACTAATACCTAGCTTAATAGCATCTACCTGTGAGTTAAGACCACCACCAGCTACTTTTGCTGTAAAGTAGTATTTATCTTGTAAATTAACTACAAAAAGTGGCTTTTTTACTTCCTTATCTACATCTTTAATACTTACAAAATAGTCATCTATGGCTTTATCATTAATTGTTGATGCTTTCTCACCAGAGTAAATTCTTACTCTAGCAGTAGATGTTTTCCTTCTTCCTATTCCTTCAAAATATTTATCTTTACTCACTTTTAGTTAATTTTAATTTATACTCTTTAGGTTTCTGTGGCTCATGTTTATGATTACTATCTTTATAGATATACAGTCTTGCCATTCTACCATCTCTTAGCTTGTTTTTAGGTAACATATTCTTAACAGCTAACTCTATTATCTTCCTAGAATCTTTCTCTAATTGATCTGCAAAAACAGTTTCTTTAAGCCCTCCAGGATAACCTGAATGCCTGTAATATATTTTCTTTAGTTCTTTACCTCTTGTTAATTTAACAAAATCACTATTTATTACAACAACACTATCACCACAATCTATATTAGGTACTATCTCTGCCTTCCCTTTACCTATCAGTAAGGAAGCAATATGAGTAGCTACTCTACCAAGTATTTGATCTTTTGCATCAATGATATACCAATCTCTTGATATTTCATTCTCTTTTGTCCAACCTGTCTTGTATTTCATTCTTAAATATATATATATTAAATTCCTGCTCTTGACTTTGCTCTCTCTCTCTTAACAGGCTTTACTCCTTCTTTAATGTCTTTCTTACCTATATTAAGCATACTCTTTTTACTATCATACTCCATTGGTATTTCCTCTTTACCTTTGATTTCTTCTTTATCCTCTGTTTTCTCCACTCTCTTCTCCTTTGGAGCTCTCTTCTTCTTTGTAGCAAAACCTACAATCTCTACAAGAGAAAGCTCACAATTATCACCATTTCTAAAGCCTACTTTTTTAATACTTACTTTAATATCTTCTTTCTTACCTAATTCTAATGCCTTTTTTACCTGCTCTTTGTTTCCTAGTATAGTTAGTAAATCTCTTACCAATGTCACATCCTCATCCTTACTGTTATATATTCTACTAAGAAGAGACTCTAGCTCACCTTTAAGAACTTTTGCTTTTACAGAAGATGTCTCTATTTTCCCAGATACAAAGATAGATCTTAATTGATTCTGAATTAAAGCCTTTCTATGTGATGCAGTTCTTCCTAATTTTTTTACTCTCATTCTTTTATACATTCTCCCTATTCACCTTTAATATTAATACCGTATTGATTAAGTAGTTCGACAACTTCATTTAAAGATTTGTTACCGAAACCTGATAGATTAAGTAGCTCTTCTACTGATACTGCTCTTAAATCTCCTAATGTCTTGTAACCACCAGATAGTAGTCCTGTCTTGGATCTTTTAGAGATAGGTAAATCCTCTATTCTTAAATCTCTTACTTCATCTTCCTCGTCAACCTCATCCTCGATTATTTCAATCTTGTTTATCTCTTCTATACGTTCCTCTACCTCTTTCTGTGATACTCCTAATGCAACCATAACTTTTCCGGAGAACTCCTGAAGTATAGATGCACTCTCTAAGAGAGCATCTTTAGGAGATATACTACCATCTGTAATAACGCCAATGATTACTGAGTCTAAGTCTGTCTCCTGACCCTTACGTGCTTGTTCTACATTCATACTAACTTTCTCTACAGGTGTAAAGTCACAATCTAAGGGGATAATACCTTCTGATCCTCTATCTGCT
>JAAZIL010000016.1 GCA_012800885.1 Candidatus Dojkabacteria bacterium | reverse complement strand
TCTTTATCTGTAATTATAACTTTTACGTAAAGTTCTACGTCCCTATAACCGAGTAGAACTATATCCCCTTCCTTCACCCCGAGATCTTCAGCATTCCTTCTATGAAGCAAAATGAACAGATCTTTACCCGCTTCCAGATCAAATTTTTTACTCTTTAAATATATTGCCATTGGTTGTTCTAATTAAGTTATTCTTCAAAAAGCCAAGTATACTTTGCTTTAACTATATCTTCAATCTCTCCTGGTTTAATAACCCCAAACTCTGTTATAAAGGCAGTAATCATTTTATTATCTATTATCTCGAATGCAGGATTATACATCTTTAACCCCTTAGGTGCGTCACTCCATAATTCCTTACTCTCACGAATTTCAATCTTTATATCTTCTTTATGTATCTGAGGATCTACCTTCAGTAATGGTGAAACAATATATGCAGGTCTGCTTGCAACACTCGCGGCCATAACTAAACCCCAAGAACCAATCTTGTTTATACAGTAACCATCTAAGGTAATCTGATCGCAACCAATAAAGAGAGCGTCTATGGGAACAGAGCCTCTTCCAATAAGGAATGACTCTGCTGCATTATCTGCTATCATTGTGGTAGAAATGCCCTCTTCTAGTAAACTTTTAGCTGTTTGTCTCCCCTGAAAAAGTGGTCTTGTTTCTGTACATACTACATCGAATGTACTCTTGTCTTCTGCAATACCTTTTAATACAGCAACCGCTGTTGAGGAGTGACAATGAGTAAGTACGTTCTCCAAATATTTTACGTATGGTACACCTAATTCAATTATACTTCTTTTAGAGTCTGCTATTTTAAAAAGATACTCATCACAGTAATCCATAAGATGCTGTTTCATATCATTTAAAGGTTGTAAATCACTCTCCTTCTTCTTGTACATATGCGATAGGTACTTAACACCATTTCTTGCTAAAGGTTCGTTGAGTCTTGCATTCGCTAGTTTATCCCCTACTCTTACTAACTCTTTGTAAAACGCATCTCTGTCAGGAATATTCGATTCCTCAATAAAAATCTTCATACCTTCTATAGTCGCTATAGCAACATTAGTTGCTCCCTGAATCTTTAACCCCTTTATATCTTTTTCAATATCTAATATCTGTTTTACACTCATACTACTTTAATTCAACTTCTTCATTCAATTTAGGTATATCCACTTCTACTTTTAATTCTGATTGGATATTTGTACCGAATCCAATAGAGATCTCTTCATCTCCGTGTACCATAAAAATTTTCTTAGGAGTATGACCAAAACTACGTAACCAATACCGTAAATCTCTCTGATCACCGTGTGCAGAGAACCCTCCTAATGTATGAATCTGGGCTCTAACGCTGTACTGCTTACCCATTATCTTAACCTCAGGAGTTCTATCTACTATTCTTCTACCTAAAGTACCATCTACTTGATATCCTACAAATATCATATGTGTATTCTCTTTCTCAATATTATTCTTAATATGATGTACTATTCTTCCACCTGTACACATACCACTACCTGCAATAATTACAATACCCTGTTTTGATATTAATCTCTTTGATTCTTCTGCAGAGTTAACAAATACTAAGCCTGGGAATTGAAATGGATCATCACCTTTCTCTAGTAATCTTCTCGCATCTTCATCATAGAAAGTAGGATACTGCTTGTAGATATTTGTAGCTTCTTTAGCCATAGGGCTATCTAAATACACAGGTAAATTCTCGAGAATTTTATTCTCAACAAAAAGATTAATCTCATACAAGACTTCTTGTGACCTACCTATAGCAAAAGCAGGTATTAACACATTACCGTTCTGTTCTTGAGCTTGTTTCAGTATTGAGAGGAATTCTAGAATAGTTTCATCTTTACTCTTGTGTAATCTGTTACCGTAGGTAGACTCACATACTACATAATCTGCCTCTCTAATAAGGTCTGGATCTCTTACTATTCTAATACCAGGTTGGCCTAAATCACCAGAGAAAACTATTTTCCTCTCTCTTCCTTCTGCTGTTTTAATCCAAAGCTCTACAATAGAAGAACCTAATATATGTCCTGCATCTCTCAATCTAAACTCTACATCCTTGGATAAATGAACTGATGAACCGTATGGATATACATCAAAGAGATCAATAACAGGTTGTACGTCTTCTTCTAAGAAGAGAGGTCTCTTCTCCATAAACAATGCCCCTTCCTCTGAAGATTCTTTTTTAGGCTTCTCTGCCTTACTTCTTGATTCCCATCTACTATACTCCTCTTTCTGTAATCTGGCTGCATCAAGTAATATAATTTTTGTTAAATCTCTAGTCGGTTGCGTAGATATTATCTTACCTTTAAATCCCTGTTTTACAAGAACAGGTAATCTGCCACAATGGTCATAATGTGCATGAGTAAGGATAACAGCATCGATTTCTGAAGGGTTAAAGGGAAAAGGTTCATAATTGAGTCTCTCTACATCATCTTTACCTTGAAAAGCACCACACTCTACAAGTAGCTTGTAACTACCTGTATCTAAATAGTAGCAAGAGCCTGTTACAGTTCTAACTCCTCCGCAAAATTTCAATTTCATATCGGGCAGTAAATAATTTAACTATCGTCTTTAATATTACAACATATGTTTTACTTCAGCCAGTAATTTCTCTTTACTATTCATTAATGGATCTTCTAAAACAGCATCTAACAACCTTTTCAGGATATCTCCCATCTGAGGCCCTGGTTTAACTCCTATCTTTTTCAAATCTTCACCATCAATATCTAAATCAGTAACCTTAAGTGCCATATCTTGTGCTCTTACTTTTGAAATATGCTTCTGTAGTTCTGTTATCTCTTCAGGTCTAAAAGGACTACTAGGATTAGATACTGCATCAGCTATTCTTAATTTAAATAAATCTTCAACATTCTCTTCACCTACTCTATTTAAAAATCTTCTTACCGCTGCATCACTCCATCGGCTAAGCTGTTTCTCTTCACTGGCATCTTGATTAAGAGAAACTTGAGAGTGAGGATAGTAAAACATATGATTCCTTACAAGAAGTTTAACTCTTTCAATCTCTGCTTTAGGAAATCTCATTCTCTCCATAATCTCCTGAACCATAGATACACCTAAGACATCGTGACCATAGAAATGTCCATTACCCATATCTGTTCTAGGTTTAGCAATATCGTGTAAGAGTGCTGCTAGTTTAACTGAATCCTCGGCATTATCACATACTTTTAAACTGTGAGTATATACATCATGAACATGATACAACTTCTGCTCTACGCCTACCCCTTCTAAAAGCTCAGGCATAAAGATATTTAGTAAACCTGTCTCTCGTAGAAGCTCTACCCCTTTAGAAGGCTTAGGAGATAGTAGAAGTAACTTCATAAATTCATCTCTAATTCTCTCCATTGACACCTGTTTAGCAACAGGAAGACACTTCCTAATAGCTTGAAACGTTTCTTTTTCTATCTCAAAATTAAATTGTGATGCTAATCTACACGCTTTAAAAGCCCTCAATCCATCCTCTTTAAATCTCTCAATTGGAGTACCTACAGCTCTAATTAATTTTAAATTAATATCTGTTATACCATCAAATGGGTCATATATATCCCAATCTCTCTCAACCTCTTCTCCATCCAAACTCTCGGAAGAGAGATCTAAAGCCATAGAGTTAATAGTAAAGTCTCTCCGTCCTAAATCCCGGTATATATCATCTATAAATTCAACTTTACTAGGCCATCTCCCATCAACATACTCCTTTTCACTTCTAAAAGTAGTAATCTCTACCTCCATATTCTCTCTGTTCTTATCTGGAATTAAAGCTATTACAGTACCAAATTGTGCACCAGTTGATACTGCTTTAGGAAAAAGCTCTAACATCTCATCTGGTAACGCATTAGTTGCTAAGTCGTAATCATGTGGTTGTTTACCCATGACAACATCTCTAATAGCTCCACCCACAAGATAGACATCATATCCCTCTTTCGAGAGAATCCGAGCCACTTTTTGTACATATGAAGGAATTTTTAACCTTACTTTCATCTGAATAGCCTCCTAGTAAGATAGTACCAAAGTCTTGAAAGAACAACAAGAAGGTTGTTACTTCTAAAATGGGTCTGAGGCAATTTCTTTATCCCAAATATCTCCCCAAAAGTTTTCTCTTCTTCAGATATAATTTCTTTTTCTTCCGTTATCTCCTCATCATTATTCTGTAGTACCATCTCTCCTGAATACAGAGTATACGGAATCTGTGTAACACAGAATGAATCTACCAGAGGTCTTACACGCGAACCTATATATTCAAGATAATCTCCATTCTCCTCTCGTAATCCTGCTACGGGAGGTGAATCCCCTACATAGTCTGATCCTGTATTTTCCCCTAATACTGCACACTGTGTCTGACTATTTGGATTAAATATATTGGCATAACCTAGATTATTGCTCTGTTCTACAGTACTAATTACATACTCATACAGATGCTCTTCATTTGGTTGAAAGGTTCTACTATTTGTGTAATCAGAGTGATTAAAAACAACACCATCTAGTCGCCAAGAAGAATTGTTTTTAACATATACTTTTAAAAATGCATAATCCCCTTCTACATTAGCTTCCCATCTACAAAACTCTAAAGGACTTCTGATATAGAATCTATCCAATATCTTTCCATCTATATACCCCTCCTCATGTTTTACCACACCTATTCCTGGATACTCCCTTACTATGCCAAATCTAGGATAATACCAAGCTAAATATGTAATAGGGATCTCCCTATACTCTCCCTCCGTATACAAGACTTTTCTTAAATCTCCATACTTAACAATACCTCTGGAGAGAAATACATACAGTTTAGTAATATTTACATCTCTTTGGGCTAAATTAAAAGACCAATATACAACATCTAAACTAGAGTAAGGAGGAAGTGAGACTCTGTCATGAATATTAGGTATTCTAATTATTCCGTAGTTTGAATCAGGAATAGTAACATCAAAAATCCTAGTATTTTGTAATATCTCCTCACTATCGCTACCATACACATCACTGATATCGTATTCAACACAGTTAGGACACTCCTTACTCTCTAACAGCTCTCCAACACCGTAACCTAATGTATCAAAATATCGGTTCTCAGAGATATGCCTCTCTTCAAAGTATCTATTTGCATAAAGAAAAGAAGAGGAGAAGCAGAGAAGCAAAATAGAGAGTAAAAGTTTTCTCATCTAGGTATCCTCTTAAGTTAGATACCTAGCTATTTTAAGCTACAAAAATTAAAAAGTACTTACAGCTAATCTCTCCATTTCTTCCTATCAATTTTATCCAGCTCTACACCCTTTGTAATAATACTGAAAATGATAACAAGAAACATAATCACACTTGTAAACAGAACAGCGTAATCATACTGTGTTAAATAGTGCCCGTAGACATCAAAATATTTTACAGGCATAAAGAACATTATTATTGTAAATATCACTCCAATAATTCTAATCTCTGTAGGCCCAATTAAACCAAAAGAGTATTTAAACTCATTCTGGACATAAGTTACTAATTCTACATGTATCATCAGTATTAGATACATAATTACAAAAAGAAAGGCTATCTCTATTTTTACAAACCCTGATAAACCTAAACCTAAACCTAGTATAAATAGGGCTATACTATCAACAACATGATCAATATAGTAACCATAATTAGGTCTTGTCTTTTTTCTGTATCTTGCCAAACTACCATCAAATGAATCACCGAACCAATGTAGAAACAAACCTACAACAACAAGAATTAAGTAATATCTATTAAAAAAACCATATACAAAACCGAAAGCTATCATAACTGCTGCAAATACCCCTAACAGTGTCAACATATCTGGATTTACCCACTCAGGTATACGAGGACATATCCACTCTTTTGCCTTCTCTTCAACATTAGCAGTAATACCTGTATTTATCGCATTCTGATCATCCCTTCTATACTCAATCCTTAATTTCCTTAACTGCTCTTTAACCTCCTTCTCAAACGTTTTACTAAAACCCAAGGTAAGAGCTTCAATAAATTCATCTAAGGATTTTGCATCAAAAAGATTATACTCTTTGCTTTCCTCCTTTTTTCTCTTCCTCTTTTTATCTTTATTAAACATATATTTCTACTATTATCTTAATTGGCTAAATATATTACATTAATACAACAAATGCAATACAATATACTTGAATACACTTGTTTTAAATGGTAAGTTAAATGTAGTAATAATTCTCTCTTAAAAATGAAATTAAAAGCCCCTACTCCTCTGGGAAAGAGTAAAACAGAGCAAGACGATAAACCTCTTAAATCACCTATTAAAACAAAAGAAAGGGATAGTAAAACCTTAAAGATTCAATTTCTTAACTTTATTAAAGCTATTACTACTCTCTTTGAGAGACTTCTCTCAAAACAGAAGCATTTGACAGAAGAAAAGGAAGAGAAAGTAGGCATTAAGGATAAAACTGCTAGAAAGAAGATAGATATTCTCCAGAAAAAGCCTTTGCTCTACACATTAGCAATAGGGATACCACTCCTCTTTCTGTTTGTACTTGCTATTATAATTATTACATATATTAAAGCTGAACCTTTTAATCTTGCAAACTCCTTTCTTGAGAAAGTTAAGCAGAAAAATATCAGTGCTGCATATGAACTTACAACTGTTACATATCAAATAGTTGTACCTAAAACAGAATTTCGAAATGTGGTAGATAGATTAAACTCTATCAATATATCTGATGCTAAAGTAAAGAAAAAAAGAAGGGAAACTGTAAAAGGTATGGGAACATATGCATTTATGACCCTAGAAGTACCTGGATATTATATAGAACTTGTTATGTACAATGCACAAAAGGATTGGGGTGTACACAGCATTACCATTAATACTAAATAGTCCTCTTTAGAATATATTCCCTCTCATACCTCTCTATTGCTAACTCTATTAGCCTATCTATTAAGTCTGAATACTTAATACCTCCCTCCTCCCATAACTTTGGATACATACTAATATCTGTAAAACCAGGTGTTGTATTCACTTCATTTACTAATACAGTATCATCACTCTTTAAAAAGAAGTCTACTCTCGCCATACCTTCACAACAGAGGGTATTAAATGCTTTCTTTGCTAACATTCTTATCTCTTTCTCTTTCTTACTCTCTAGCTTCGCAGGAATAATGATCTCTGTTTTACTATCAGAAGAATATTTAGCAGAGTATGAATAAAACTCATTATTAGGTATTACCTCTCCTACAGGTGATACTCGCGATCTCTCATTTCCTAAAACAGAACACTCTAACTCTCTACCCTCAATATATTCTTCAACAATAACCTTCCTGTCATACTTAAAAGCATTCTTAAAACTTGTAAGTATCTCAGCTTGTTTTCTCGCTATACTTACTCCAATAGATGAACCCATACTTGATGGTTTTACTACAACTGGGAGACCTAACTTATACACAATACTGTTAGTATCTATCTTTTCATGATCTCTGAAAACCATAAAATTAGGAGTTGGTATATTATTCTCCCTAAACAACCTCTTACTAAGATCTTTATCTAACCCTAGACAAGACCCTAATATACTAGAACCTACATAGGGGATATCTACCAACTTAAATAATCCTTGAAGACTGCCATCTTCACCCATATTGCCGTGTAGTACTGGAAAGATTACATCAATATCTATTCTTTTACTCAGATTAGAGACATATACAAGTCTACCTTCTAAACTAGGAAGTAGGAATACTTCTTCATCACTCTCTTCTACCTCATCTATCTCCTTCTGTGTAAATATCTTAGGACTCTGCAGGTACCATCTTCCCTTCTTTGTAATACCCACTAGGGTAATATTGTACTTCTCTTTATTGATGCTCTTAAAGATATTCTTTGCTGAATCAATTGAGACCTTATGTTCAGTAGATACACCACCAAAAAGAATACATAAGTCTTTTTTCTTTTTGTGATCCCAAGGAAAAAGCATAAACAAGAGTGACAAAAATTAGAAACGGAGAGAGTGGGATTCGAACCCACGGTCCCATTGCTGAGACAACGGTTTTCAAGACCGTCACATTCGACCACTCTGTCATCTCTCCTAGCCACAAATTATATCATAAACACTATTTACTATTTGACTATTATTACTAATTTACAATATCATTGTATATATCTAGATATGAAAAAGATATTACTAATAATATTAACAATTTATCTATCCCTATTCCCTCTGCTTCTCTACGGTGCAGAACTAGATTCAACTAATTACAAAATAGTAGGAGCTACTACAAAAGGTGGAGGTACACTTGAGAGTGTAAGTAAAGACTATTCTGCTCTAATCGAAGTAGGAAGAATATCTAACAACCCAAGAAATTACTCTACTAACTATAAAATATTTACTAGTCCAGAGCAAGCCTTCTTACCAGCTGTTCCTGATATAGTGTGTTTTGAAGCTACCTCTTCAGGTTCAACTAATTGTCAATCAGGTCCCTCTGACTTGCTCACAGGTGGTATGGTCGCAATATGTGGCCCTAGTGGTTGTTATGACAGAGCAAGATTTGAAATAGATACAAACGGTAATCCCACTGATACACTATATGCTGTAATGATATCTCAAGATAACTTTGTATCAGATACTAGATATATCGATGGTACAACCTTTACACCTGAATACCAATCTACACATAATTTAAATGATTTCTTAACAAAAAACGATTGGGAAAGCGAAGATTTTAATATTAAAGGATTACAACCGAACACAACATATAATATAAGGGTGTTTGCACTTAAAGGAGATTTTACACAGACAGATCCAGGCCCAATAGCAACTACTACTACATCAGGAGGTTCTGTATTCTTCGATATTGATATTGCTGATGAGAATGGTATTAATGCTGAGACATCTCCACCACACAATATCTACTTTACAGGAGCATATGCATTAATAGGTGGTAGTGCTCCAACAACAGCAGAAGATAGAATCTGGTTAGATGGAAGCAGTAACTCTCGAGGAGGTTTTGCTATTCTTGTAAGAGGTGTAAATGGTGGTCTAAAAAGCCCTACTACTGGTCAAACTGTTTTATCAGCTAATGCCAATTTAGACACATCTCCTGACGGTTTTGGACTTCAAAATGAATATATTGCTCAAGGATCATACTCCTATCTAGGTACTCTCTCTGCTACTTCTAATTACAGCAGTAGTGGAAATAGTGTCGGTATTGTAGGAACTACTGATACTAAAGTATATGACGCTTCCGGTCCTCTATTTGATGGGAGGATGGCTCTAAAAGTAATTGCTAAACCGGGTACTGATAAATCAGCAGGGACAGATTATCAGGAAACTGTATATCTGCTCCTAGTACCGAGATTCTAGCCTTGACAACCTCTCTAAGAACATATACCATAAATTAAGTTATAGATTGTCTGTTTAAGTAATTTTTTTTATGTTCAAAATGAGAAAATATGCTAAAGCGATAAAGGTACTTGTACCAACGTTTTTTCTTGTATCTCTCCTCGCCTTCTTTATAGTATCAGCTACTCAAGCCGCTGCATTACAAGCAGTATATATCTCTCTTAGTAGACTGAAATCTGGATTAAATGGTAGCACAGGACAAGAGGTAGAAATTATCCTTGCGATAGATCCTGCAACAACCATACCTACTGGTGGCACTATTACAATTGAATTTCCTGACGCAGAAGATACAACATGGTGTAGAGTAGCAAATACTCTTTCAGCCACTGCCGTGTCATCATCTGCTGTAGATATGAGTGGTACTAATTGGGCAATTGACAGCGGACTTCCTAGTAGTGGAGGTGCGCTTGCAGCTGCCTGTACACAAGGCTCTGGGACCGGTTCAGTAGATACAATTACCATATCCAATGTAGGAGAGTTAACAGCAGGAACAACTTACGGTGTTAAAATATCTAACGGTGCAACAGGAAGAATAGGAACTAACACATCTGCTGGGGAACATCTTCTAACTATAACGACAAAATCAGGTGCTGTCTTAGATTCTATGTCTTTTAAAATATATCTTCTAACAAATGATGCTGTTGTAATTACTGCTGAAGTGAAAGATCTTCCAACTGTTAGCTGTACTATTGGAAGTAATGCAGTTGACCTAGGGGCTCTCTATCCAGGAGGAACATTTGCAATTGGTAGTCATACTATTTCAACTTCAACTACAGCTTCAGGTTACTACTGGGCAGCATACGGAACAGGTGATGGAAGTTCAGATGCTGGATTATACAAATCTACTCCTACCACCCATCTAATTCCTTCAGGACCTACAGACACACTTGATTTAACTAACGCCTCTATAAGTGGCTTTGGACTAACTCTCTCAGATCCCGATGCAGGTGGTACTGCAATTGTGACAGGGAATTTTGTTGATACAACTTTCGGAACCTTTGGTACACTTGATAGGCTCTACTCTGGTGCTAAACTGCTTCTGTATCAGAATGG
>JAAZIL010000015.1 GCA_012800885.1 Candidatus Dojkabacteria bacterium | reverse complement strand
ATACTGTAGATTAACTAGAGTTGTAAGAGATATACCCTCTACTGAGATAGTTGCTGGTAACAAATATACTAACTTTAGACAGATAGCAGAGAGAGAGATAGAGAAACAAGGTAAAACTATTCAAGATATACGCAATAGAGAGATAAGAGCTGAGAGTGTTAATGAGAAAGATTTAGAATTAGAGGTTATTAAATATGATACTACTGTATCAGAGGAATACTTTCTATCATTTAAAACAAAAAAACATGACAAAATATGTTCATTCCTTAGACTATCTCTACCTACTACAGATGGGTATATAGATGAATTAAAGGAGTGCTCAATAATAAGGGAAGTCCATGTATACGGTACTGTTGTAAATTTAGGCAAAGGGAGTGAAGGAGAAGCTCAACACTTAGGATTAGGAACTAAGATGATAAAAATAGCTGAAGAGATCTCTAAGAAGAATGGGTTTAGACAAATTGCAGTTATCTCTGCTATCGGTACAAGAAGGTACTATGAAAAGAGAGGTTACAAGAACCTCTCTCTCTATATGACAAAGAAACTCTAACCTTACTCAATCGTAATACTCTGAACAATACCGTCCATTACTGCTATAGTATCGATATACTCTTGGCTATCAATACTAATAGGCGCCTTACAATCATAAACATACTTAATTAGATACGACTCATTGTTAAGTTCTAGTGTAGGAGTTGATGCCTTACTATCTTTAGATGCAAACACAGAACCAGCAAATATATTCTCTAAATCACTATCTGTAATAACATCACTCTCAAGCACATGAGTAACTTTCTGTACAGATTCTCCATTAATCATCATACTAGAAGTGATTACATTAAATTCTCCTCGTCCTTCATACATAAAACCCCATCCTCCACCTGTAATAATTGGATTTTTTGTAATAGAGATTGAGAAACATCCCTTCTTAAGAAGAGTACTGTACTCTCCCTCTTCTACTAACCAATCTTCAGATACAACTATCCCTATTTCATCCTCTGTATTATTCTTCTCATCAGGGATTGTAATCTGTTTTAGTTGTGTTAACTCATCCATCTCACTATATTCTTCTTCAAACTCTTCTTCAAACTCCTCTGCTAACTCAGGCTCTGGCTCGGCATAATACTGTTTGTAGGCATAGTAACCACCCATACCTGCTATTAACAGAAGTAATAGTAATACTATTATCATAAAAGATTTACTACCCTTCTGCTTAGATGAACCTATTGATGAATCTGCTGAATCCTCTGGAGTAAAATCTTGTTGTTCTATTGATCCAATAAGTTCTGATAATGGTTTTTGCTCCTGTGACATAGAATAATTTTACTTAATTTAACTACTTAACTATATATAATATTATATATCTTGTCTATAAAGTAGTTAAATTTATACAATAAATATGAAGAGAGTGGGTGTACAGGGACTCGAACCCTGAACCTAACGGTTAAGAGCCGTTTGCTCTACCAATTGAGCTACACACCCTCGTTGTTAAAACAAGGAATAATACCAATAGAGAGAAGATTTTTCAATATCTTAACTATTTTCTAATTTAGAAACCACTATATCACTCACTATCCATGAATCATCTTTCTCAATCAGAACCTCACTATCACCCTTTATTCGTTCTACTTTGTAACCTGTATCTAATACTTCGATATAGTATCTGCCCCTATTTACTAACATTCTATACCTACCTCTTGAATCAGTTACTCTTTTTGCAACAACTTTGTCAAACTCTGCTTCTTTTAAACCTACCACTAAACCACTAACAGGATTACCATGAGCATCCTTTACAACTCCGTATCTCTCTCTCTTACCGAAAATATTCCTTACTATAAAGAAAGAAGAAGGGATATAGAGGAGTAATACTACGAGAGTTAACCAATACGGATTCTTTCGATAAAGATATATAGCTAATACTAGACCTATTACAAAAAGGAAGATATGTAAAATATTTAATATAACCTTTACCCTACCCCAAACAATCTCTCTCCAGATTCTAAATTTAGATGCTTCTAAAGGATCTAGCGGTATTGAGAAGTTTAATTCTCTCTCATCAGAGACTTCAAACTCTTCACCGTGATATACATTTGTAAGTGGGAAGTCCTCTTTTCCAAAAACAATAGTAGAAGGGAAAATATATTTAGGAGCTCTAACAAGTATCTTGTATTTACCCTGTTCAAGTCTTGCAGAGAAGTGTCCTCCTGCATCAGTAACATCTGTCCATACTATTTTTCCTTCTAAATCGAAAATCCTTACAATAGCTTGAGCTATTGGCTCTTTTGTAAGTGAATCATATACGTATCCTAAAGGCTTTGCTCCTGCTCTTAGACCCAACCAAGACAGTAAGTTAAGAATTAACTGAATTAGAATGTATGAGAAGTTAAAAAAACTACCAATTGTTAGTGCTACCGCCGTTGTAACAGTTATAATACTAGCAGTAGTAGTAATCCTCTCTATTTCTTCTAACTCTAGATGACCAATAGCATCATCTAATGTCTTCTCTATTATTTCAATTACTGTTGGCCTAGGCTCAGGCTCTATCTCTACGGGCTTCTCTTCATCATCAACAGGAGGCTTCTCTGTAGGCTTCTCTGGAGGTTTCTCTGGCTTAGGTATTATTAATTCTATACCACACACCCTTATTATATTCCCTGCTGCATCACTTGCCTCAACACAGAACTCATATCTATCTCTAAGATATGCTTTTGATATTCTCTCTAAATCTTTTAACCTAAGATTAACAACAAGATTATCACCCTCCATTCTGTAATCTTTAACACAAGAGTATGTACTACCTGATGAATTAACACACAAAAAATCAGCTCTCTGAAGTTGGAGATTATCTGTTACTCTAAAAATCATTTGAACCATATAATTAGATTCCCATTGAGTAGTAGTGTTATCTCCTATATCACCGATAACTAGTGTCTTAATAACAGGAGGCTCTGAATCTTGAACACTAAACACTATATTCGACCAAGTACTTACCCCTCCCCAAGGATTCTTTGCTCTTACTCTGTAGAAATACATCTTCTCATTCTGGAGATTAGTAAATTGATAAGAGGTACTATCTACCCATCCTGAATTACTAATAATATTACTGAAATCTTCTTTATCACTTACTTCAATGTAGTATTCATATCCACTACCAACACTCTGCCAAAACAAAGTATTCCTTGTTCCTTTTGTATAGTAAGGCTCTGGTAGAAGAGTTGGAACTGCAACAGGTTCTACATAAAGGGTTCTACAATTCTCAATCGTAATCTCATATGCAAATGTTGTATCTTTAGCACAAACAAGATATGTACCTGTAACAGGAGAGTACACACTACCACTTGTTCTACCTGTTGAATCTGTCAGATTAGTCGGTTGAGTAATAACTAGACCAGGAGCAACAATAACTACTTCTCTACCTGGAATACCCACACCTGCTGGAGAGAGTATTCTAATAGTTACAGTCGAAGGTTGATATATCTCTACAGTAATAGGTTCAAGTGTGATAGTTGAATAGAGATCTGTACCTATAGCAGCAGTTACAACAACACCCTCTCTAAATACAATCTGCTCTTGAGCAAAGAGAGAGGAAACAGGTATTAAACATAACAGTAGAATTGTAATTAAGGCAGTTTTTATTCTCATCACTATATCTCCTCTATTACTCTTTTAATATATAGGTCTAGAGCTTGTATAAATGGTTTCTCAATGTAAGGGTTCTCTCCTAACATATAGTTTCTCTCTGCTTTACTGTAACAATTATTACAAACAAGAGCAAAGGATTCTAAATCAATATATTTAATATTCTCTACACTACCACATATATTACACACAGAGAAGTCATTTAAAAAACCCATCTCTTTTAGAAATAGTACTCTAAACCTATTAACACTCTCAATATCAAAATCTTTTTTACATACACTCAACAGAAGAGTAAATATCTTCTCATTAGGATCTCCCTCTTGAAGGATTTTGTTTAGCAGTACCAACACTCTATTAATATCATCTACTCTATCTTTCAATACATCTGTATTAACACAGTACTTTAGAGATGATTCTCTCAGTAGAGGTAGCCCTTTACCTTCATAGAAAGATATATCACAAGTATTCAGAGTTTGCATATTCCCTCTGTTTTTACTATTTATCTTTCTAATACTCCTTGCAAAGAGAGTAAATTTCCCTACCCTCTTTCCAAACACAGTGAGTATCTTATCCGCTTCTGAATAGTTAATTGATTTTAATACAATTACAGTATCCTTTGACATTAAGCTTGCTTTTTACTAAGTACATCATCTACATAGAGTCTAAGCTTGTATTGAAATATATCTACAGAGAAATTCATAGCCTGTTTTCTACAACTATCTGGTTGATACTGCTTAGCATCGAATTTTTCCAAAACATTTGATAACTCCTTGTAATTATACTTATCAAAAAATATCCCTGTTTTAGGATTTACCTCAGAGATAGTCTCTGTAACACCTCCTTCTCTATAGGCAATTACCGGTGTCCCAGCAGCATTAGCCTCTACAGGAACAATTCCGAAGTCTTCATCCCTAACAGGAAATAACAGGGCTTTTGTTTTAGATAGAAGCTCTATTTTCTCTTCATCTGATACAAAGCCTAAGAATCTAACATATCCTTTAGCACTTAATTTTTTAACTAAATCTTTCATTCTCTCCAAGTCATCTCCAACACCAGCTATCTTTAAAGGAACCTTCGCATCATTTACAGCCTTTATTGCAAGTGCCACACCTTTGTATGTCTCAACTCTACCTAAATAGAGAAACCAATTCTCTTTCTCATACTGTTTCGATAACTCTGATATCTCCTGTACCTCAACAGGAGGAAAGATAACATCACTATCTACACCGTAGTATTTTTTCACTCTTTTTCTTACTACATCTGAGATTGCCACTATATTATCTATCCTTCTTGCTGCATTCCTATCCCACTTTCTCCAGATATCTTCTAAAAAGGAGTTAACAAAGAGAGAGTAAAACTGAAACAGGAACTTATCCCACCCAGCGAGTTGCTTCTTGTTTAGCAATGATCTACTCTCTTTTTGCCAGAGGAATTTAGGTGGAGACATACATATGTTGATATGTGGTATCTTACCTCGTACAAACTTACCAAACCCTATAGAGAGAGATACAATACAATCATATTTTTTAAATCTGAAACTTCTATATGCTAAAGGTTGTAATAGTAGGTATATATATCTGAGTTTCTTCTTCCAAGGTAGATACTGCATAAAAGAAGTTTTAATCTCTATATCAGGGAACTGCTTTTTTACAAACTCTTTATCACAATACGCTGTAAAAAGAGTTTTATGAGGAAATGTTTTTAAAATATATGAAAGATGCTTCTCTGCTCCTCCATATTTGTATAAGGGGTCAGATACTACTGCAATAGTGTGATCTTGTTTCATTAATGTATATGTAATCTATTAGATATACTCTATTATATCTATTATTCAGCAATATCTTAAGTGGTATTAAAAATCCCTATAACTCAGGAAGGCCCTCTTCTCCTAAATCATCAAATGAGAAATCATCATCCTCTTTATCTAACTCTGCAACAATATCATCTAAATCACTTAATACATCGGTACTCCCATCAGAGATTCTCATCTCTTCATCATCAGGGAATATCTCACCCAGTGCACCTACATCTTCCTCTGGAATATCTTCATCACTCGGATCATC
Source organism: Candidatus Dojkabacteria bacterium (assembly GCA_012800885.1). Classification (GTDB taxonomy): domain Bacteria; phylum Patescibacteriota; class Dojkabacteria; order SC72; family SC72; genus UBA5209. The sequence continues at coordinate 302 of JAAZIL010000015.1, read as the reverse complement.
TCCTAATACAATAATATTAGGTTCTTGACTATCATCAAGAGTAGAAGAACTTGAACCATCCTTTATAGTATTACTCTGGACCAATCTATCTTCTATCTTTTTAATAAAATCTTCTGCTTTCTCTCCAAACTTCTCTACAACATCTATAACTCTCATAGGTTGACCACAATCTGGACAGAACTGGATATAGTCTGTCTCTTCACCACAATTCTGACAAGAGAAGAATACTACATGAACACTCTCTCTTTGGGGTATTACTTTTTTTCCTTCTTCGTTATTTGCCATAGTAAATAATTAAATGT
>JAAZIL010000014.1 GCA_012800885.1 Candidatus Dojkabacteria bacterium | reverse complement strand
GAGGCCGCAGGTTCAAGTCCTGTCTCCCCGATTTCTTTTAATACGCCCTTATAAATACCCCTTTAGTATCCTCAAGAGGGACATCCTCTCCGTAGATTTCTTCTCCCTCTTCTCTTCTGTAATTAAAGAATCCTACTTCATTAGACCATATAGCTACAGTCTCAATATCAATATTGTTAAGTTTCAGATCAGATATTAACTTAGAAGCCCAACCAGACTGTGTGTAGAGAGTTCCTCCAACTAATTGCCAACCTTTATCAAAATCATCATAGTAAACAACGCTATTTTTCCATCCATCTAAGGTAATAGTAATATCTTCACTAACAGTAAAGAGATATCCCCTATTCTGCTCAAATGTGAAATCATTACCTGCATACGGAATGGTGCTAGTTTTAATAACAATATCTTGCCACTCATACTCTTTAAAATTAGCTATAAGAAGGATTTGAGGATATATCTCCAACAGCTCAGAAGAAAGAATCTCTCTATTGTGATAAAGAGGCGAGAAATCAAAACCAATAAAATTTATACCTCTGTATAACTTAATTGTATAGTCTTTAATCATATTTCTTTCATTACAGCTAGTTTCATTACTAATTCCTAATTCATAATCATCTCCAATAAGTATTGGTAACCAAACAAACTTTCCATCTCTTAGGTAACAAGCCTTAGGACCTTCGTAATTGTTACAGGATTTCTCGCTCTGAATCTGTGTAATAGGTAGTTCACATATCTCTTGGGGATACCACATTATTCTATTTCTTAAATTACAACACACCCCCTTATACTCATGCTCACATGATACCTTACTCTCTTTGCTCTCTAGTCTAACAGGATACTGTACTATTCCGTTTAATCCCTTTGTTGATGGAATCCATAACTCTTCACAACTCTTACCATTAGTGTGCTCATTAAATACTCCAATGAATTTCTCTTTACCAATTAATTTTACTGCACAACACTTAGGTTCTAGTTCTTCATATATAGGGTCTATCGTCTTAAAACCGGACACACTTCCTGGTAAGTTTTTCCCATTGGTGAGCCATCTATACAATCTTTGAACATCATTGAGATAGCTTAAGCCTATCTGTCTTCCATTTGGATTATTAGTATTACAGGAACCTGTTCTGTAAACATTGGCCCAAGATTCCCAAGGGGTAAGTCCAGGACACTGGGCTTTGTGCTTTAAAGAGAGGAAATAGTTAATCTGAGTATCAAAATCTCTAGGAGGAACATTCTTCTTGCCGTGAATACCGAAATCCTCGACTGTATCTGCATATTTAGGCTTTATTGTATAGTTACTAGCACCTGATTCCTTTAACCAAATAGTTAGAGCAAAGGCAGGGTCAATACCAGCCCTTTTAGCTCTATACACCACATCATTGTAACACTCCTGTGCATAATTCTTACCTCTATTACCAGACCAATTATTAGCAATTTCTACAAATGCCTCTTTACTTACTGCATTTGATTTCTGATTAGGTATCTTCTGATTACAATTAACCCCACTACTTGCATAGGCAGAAGATGTAAAGGTAGGCATCTTAGATTGTATAGGGTAATTATCCAAATACATTACATTATGCAGTACACTAGTTAATGGATTAACGCCCTGGAAAGAAGCTTTATCAAAAACAACTCCTCCATATCTATTGGCGTATTGACTCTTTACATCAGAATATTTCCCACTCTCTTGATCATAGAGAGCAACATAGATTAACTCTCCAGGATTAACCTCAAGATACTCTTCATCAGGTAAATAGATATGATGTATTTCATCTTTAGTTATAAAGAAGAATTCGTCTAAAGCAAAAGCACTTAGAGATTGTTTACCTTTTTTAACAGGATGAGACCATAACCTTTTTCCATTTGAGATATTAAATGAATAGAAGGAATCGGGCTCTAGGTTCTCTATCTTTATTCTATGGAATTCTTCATATTCACCACTACCTATTAACTTCTCATTCAAGAGAACATATGAGGGTACGCTATGGTCTGTCTTCCATGAAATTATCGCTGAGTTAGGTGTTATATCAGATATTATTACATCATAGGGTGAGTATGCATAAAAATCATATCGAGTTTTTAAATAAACAAAACCGAAAGGAAGCAGTAAGAAAAAACAGAGGAATAATCCAAATTTTAAATATTTTTTCTTATCTATTTTCATTATTTTCTACCTTGTAAAATAAAGATGGTTGGGATATTTATAATGTTTACACTCTTTTTATGTCTCCACTCCTCTATTCTCATTGTCTTAATATATTCATCTTTCCCACTTACATTAACTGCAATGGAGAGATCTGTATTTTTTTGGCATACCTGAATAATATCTTTTAGTAGTAATTTATTCCTGTAAGGTGTCTCCATAAATACCTGTGACGTTCCTGTCTTCATAGAGATGCTTTCAAGTTCCCTTATTCTTCTCTGTCTTGATTCAGAATCTCTTGGAAGATAACCATTAAAAGTAAATGATTGACCATTCAATCCTGATGCCATAAGAGCAAGAATAATTGAAGAAGGACCGATAAGTGGTACTACTTTAATACCTAACCTATGACACTCTCGAACTACAATACTACCTGGATCAGCAATAGCTGGAGTACCTGCATCAGACATCAGCCCCACATTACTACCCTCTATTAGAGGTTCTAGTAAAAATGGTATGTCTTTTCTTCTTGTATGCCTATTTAATACCCTCATATCTAAATCTTGAAGCACAACATTAAGACCTTTTAAGTGGGCTCTAGCAATTTTTGGTGTCTCTACTATAAAATAATTTAAGCTTTCAACTATTAAAATATCTCTATCTAGGAGGACATCTTTTAAAGAAGTTTCTCCAATTGATGTAGGTATTAAGTAGAGTACTCCTCTATTTTCCATTTAGTATGTTCTTTCAAAATTAGAATCTATTTCACTTAGCTTTAATCTCCACACAACAGGTCTACCGTGAGGACAACTGTACGGATTTTTACAATCAATTAATTCATTATAGAGACTAATCATCTCATCCCTATGTAAACTCTGTCCGCTTCTAATACTTGTATGACAAGACATTGTAGCAAATAAATTATCTTTTAATTTACTGATATTCTTTGCAATATCTCTTACTTCATCAGAGAGAGAGAAGATATCATCAAAAAGTTTTTTAAGATCGGATTCAATAAATTCCACAGGTACAGACTCAATTTCAATACTTCCTTTTTTAACAGAGTAGTCTATAGAGATTCCTGCAAAGAATTCCTTCAGTTCTTTTAATACGGCCAACTCTTTTTCAGAGAGGGTTATCTCTGTTGGTATTAGCAATTTCTGTTTATCCATCCCTTTTGAATTACTTAATTTCTCAAAAGTTATTCTCTCTGCCGCTGCATGCTGGTCAACAAGCCAGAGTGTGTCATTAACAAACTCTATAACAATATACTTATTAAATATCTGAAATATATTCCTTATTGAATCACTACTCTCAGTTTCTAAGTTCTCCAGTTGAGTATAGCCTCCTGAAGAGAGTACCTCTTTGCTAAAAAGTAAACTATCTCTGACAGAGCTACTAACCTTAGGAGTAAAAGTAATATCTTTTGAAGAGTATGTTTTTTTATCCATATCCTTGTTTACAAGTGAGCGAGATTTATACTCACTAGGAGAAAACTCCCTCTCTGTTTTGTAAGAGGTAATTGTTATAACAGCCTTTTTAACAGCCTCTTCTACAGCACTATACACTCTAAAAGGATTTAGAAATCTCACCTCTTCTTTTTTAGGGTGTATATTAACATCAACAAGCTCTGGCTTAATATCAATATTTACAACAAAGGGAATTCTCTCTCCAAGAGGGATATATCTTTCATACGCCTGTACTACAGCTCTTGCAACACCGTTATCCCAGATAGGCCTACCATTAACAAACATGTATTGGTTTACACTTCTCTTCTGATGATCTGAAGGATGAGCTACTAATCCAGTAATTTTCATCCCAGCACCGCTGTAAAATACTTTAGTCATTCTCTTTACAAACTCCTCCTTTAATACTTCTTCTACTCTCTCTAAAAGAACAGTATGAGGCTTGCTATCAGGTAAAGAAGCCAAGTTAAAAACTACTCTCCGATCTTTTGTAAGTTTAAAACTAATATTAGGATATATTAGAAAGTATGGATACAGTATCTCTAATATTTTTCTGTACTCTGTTTGAGGGGTTTTCAGATATTTCTTTCTAACAGGAATATTCTCAAAGATATGTTTTACTGTTACTACTGTACCTGATTCTCTAGGTGCTTTTTTTATTGAATAATTATCAAAGCTCTTAAATTCAATCTTACCTCCAGTATCTGACCCTCTATGTTTTGAAATAACGGAAATATTTGAAACAGACAGTATGGAGGGGAGAGCTTCACCTCTAAAACCCATGTAGAGAACAGAGTTCAAATCCTCATAAGTGGATATTTTACTAGTTGTATGAGATTTAAATATATCTGCAAGAAACTCCATTGGAATCCCTACTCCATTATCACTAACTTCAACTAAATCAATTCCTCCATTTGCAACTTTTATCTCTATTTTCGTAGCACCAGAATCGATACTGTTATCAACTAACTCCTTTACAACAGAAGCAGGTCTCTCTACCACTTCACCAGCGGCAATTTTGTTTACTAATTCTTGTGAGAGGGTATTTAAATTAAACTTCTCCATATATTGCATATTTTAACATAAAAGTAGATTAATCTGTTAAAATTAACCTATGGTAGAGAAGTTTATACTAAATACACAATTCAATCCTTCTGTAGACCAAAACAAGGTAATAACGGTATTAACAGATAATATGAATAAAGGTAAGGATAAGCAGGTATTACTAGGAGTTACAGGTTCAGGAAAAACCTTTGTTATGGCTAATATGATTGAGAAATTACAGAAACCAACTCTTGTTCTCTCTCATAACAAAACTTTAGCTGCACAACTATATGAAGAGTTTAAACAATTTTTTCCAAATAACGCTGTTAAATATTTTGTCTCTTACTATGATTACTATCAACCTGAAGCATATGTTCCTTCAAAAGATCTATACATTGAGAAAGAATCTGAAGTTAATGAGGAGATAGAGAAATTAAGATTAAGTGCAATGACTGCAGCAAGAACAAGGAGAGATACCATAGTAGTTGCCTCTGTCTCATGTATATACAATATTGGGAGTCCAGATAATTATGAAAACAGATCTTTTGAAATCAGAATTGGTGACAAGGTAAGTATTGAAGATTTGGCTAAACAGCTAACCTTCTTAAGATATGAACGCGAATCCATTGATTTGGTATCTGGTTCATTTCTTGTTAGAGGAGATACTGTAGAGATCTACATGCCCTATGAGGAGTTTCCTCTTAGAATAGAATTCTGGGGAAATGAGATTGAAACAATGTCAATTATTGATCCTATCTCTAAACAGAGAATTGATAATATCGATAAACAAGATATCTTCCCTGCCACACCTTTTGTATACGATCAAGATACTATGACAAAGGCAGTGACAAATATAGAGAAAGATTTAGAGAAACGGATGCTTTTTTTAAAAAATATAGGTAAAGATATAGAGGCATACAGACTTGAAACAAAAACTAGATATGATATTGAGATGATGAGAGAGATAGGTTTCTGTAAAAGTATGGAGAATTACTCAATCTATTTTGATGGAAGAAGGGTAGGAGAACCTCCATACACTCTTCTTGACTATTTCCCCGATGATTATCTGATGTTTATTGATGAATCACATATTACAATACCACAAGTAAGAGGTATGTATGATGGAGATAGATCTAGAAAAACAAATTTAATTGAATACGGTTTTAGATTACCAACAGCATATGATAACAGGCCTCTTAACTTTAATGAATTTGGAGAAAAGCAGAAACAAACTATATATTTCTCAGCCACGCCTAACAGTTGGGAGATAGAAGATAGTAATAAAGTTGTAGTAGAACTTCTTACAAGACCAACAGGATTACTAGACCCAGAGATATCAGTTAGGCCGATTCTTAACCAGATTGATGATGTAATTAAAGAGGTGAGAGAAAATACAGAGAGAGAAGAGAGGGTACTAATTACTACATTAACAAAGAGGATGGCAGAGGAGTTAACTTCCTATTTGCAAGATTTTGATATTAAAGTAGCTTATCTTCACTCTGAGATTGATACAGTAGAGAGAGTTGAGATACTAAGAGACCTTAGATTAGGAGAATATGACGTTCTAGTTGGTATAAATCTACTAAGAGAAGGTATTGACTTACCTGAAGTGTCTTTAGTAATAATTTTAGATGCAGATAAGGAGGGGTTTCTTAGATCTAAAACAAGCCTTATACAAACAATTGGGAGAGCAGCTAGGCATATAAATAGTAGAGTAATTATGTATGCAGATACAGTTACTGAGAGTATGAAATATGCAATAGATGAAACTGATAGAAGAAGAAAATATCAAGAAGATTACAACAAAAAATACAATATTACTCCTAGAAGTATAAAGAAGGAGATAGGGGAATCTTTAATTGAAAAAGATACTATCTACAAAAAAGAATTAGATATTCAGATAGACAGACTAAGTACAAGAGAGAAAAAACTATTTATTAAAGATTTAAGATCAAAAATGCTCTTAGCAGCAGATAACCTACAGTTTGAAAAAGCAGCTGAGATAAGAGATAAAATTAAAGAGCTGAGTATATAGCTCAGCTCTATTAATAATTCTATTTAACTAAGAAGAAGTTATCTGTAAAAATTCTTACTTCTTTCGTCACTCTCTCTCTGAGGTTTAGCAATAGATACGTTTAGCTCTCTACCATCAAGCTCTTTGCCGTTAAGCTGTTCCATTGCTTGTGTAGCTAACTCTTCTGTAGCCATTGTTACAAACCCGAATCCTTTAGATCGGTTTTTAAACCTATCTACTATGACCTTTGCTTCAGTTACTTCTCCAATTTCAGAGAAAAACTTCTGCAAAGACTCATCTGTGGTATCCCAAGAGAGATTACCAACAAAAAGTTTGTTCTGCATATAAATATAAATAAAAAATAAAAGACTACGGATAAGCACTCTTAGAAAGATAACCTACACAGGGTATTAAGTAAATAACACCTTTCTTAACATAGACAATTCATTATAGCATCTAATTCACTTAAACGGCAAATAGTTATAATTATAAGGAGAAATATTTAATAATTAAACAAAATTGCGGGACCTAGATTCGAACTAGGATTCTCGGCTTCAAAGGCCGGTGTCCTACCATTAGACGATCCCGCAGTAGGTATCTATTATACTATACACGATATTTAATTGTAATTTTTAGGTATTCATATTAATCTATACAGATAGAGATGAGAAAGAGGAGAAACAAGAAAAAAACAATTAATCCAATTATTATGCCTAAGCAAACTCCTAAGGATTCAAATATTGTTAAAAGAAAGAGAAGAAACAGAATAAGGTTATTTAGGCCTTTTAAGAAGAAAAAGAGTACTCTTCCTAAAAGGAGAGGTACTCAGGAGAATATAAAATACCTTGTTATACCAATACTATCTCTTCTAGTTCTCTTTATTATTTATGGAGCAATCAGATATGTACTATTTTTAAAAGGGAATATTTCAAAGCCTGATAATCAGGAGATATCAAAGGTTCTAGGTTTAGAAGATATTCCTACTTTCCCTGGATCACAATTTCTCTTTTTGAATAACAAGGATGATTCTGTGGTCAAAGATTTTCTTTCGCAAGGTAACTCAGCGTATAAAATACCGGATAGTAAAGGTTTCATTGATGTTGAAGAATATTATACTGATGTACTTAAAGGGTTGGATTGGGAATTAGTACAGAACGTTCCATTGGGTAGTCCTGATAAAAAGCATGGTATATACTGGGTGAAAGAGAACAAAGGATTAAGAATATACTCTAAACATAAAGATATATGGTATGAGAGTATCTCCGTATCTGATGCTACTAGTGCTCTCTCACATCAAGTTGCAGAAGAGATAGAGAGAGATATGTTAATGGCATCAAGTGAGAAACAGAGCTTACTACCTGACTACCCATGGAAGATTGAGATACCTAAAGAGTATATTATTAAATATTCACCCTCTAAATTAAAAGAATTAAGGGCTGTTTCCTTCCAAAAATTAGGAGGTTCAGATACCGTTGAGTTATTTCCAATAGGGCAATGGAAAAGCAAAGAGATGGATTATTTCCTTAATGATTACTGTAAAATCAAAGAAGAGAATGAGCTACAGTGTGGTGTTATAAATAGTATACCTATATCTTTTAAAGACACACTCGGTTTACAATCTACTTTACAGATTGAAGATGAAACTTACGAAGCTTATGCAATAGCGAATACTCATAATTATATTGTGTATATATTAATATCAAATACTCAGAATAATCCATTACTTGATTATATTATCAATAATATTAAAACTATTGATGAGAAGGATTAGAGAAGTATTCTTTAATATTATTTACTACTGTTTTATTCTTTATTACTTCATAAATATTCTCAAAGGAAGCTTTTTTAATCTCATCTACATTCCTAAATACTTCCAGTAGAGCTTTCTTCCTTTTACTCCCTACCCCTTTAATATTATCTAATTCCGATTGTTTTAATTGTTTAATACTCTGTTTTCTAAAGAAGGAAAGAGCAAATCTATGTGCCTCATCTCTTAAGTTAATTAAAATCTTTGGATTCTTAATATCTATTTTAGAGATTTCTTTCTCCCTGGATATCCAGAATGTATCTAGTAGGTTACTACTTTTCTTCTCAGATATCCCCATAACTGTAATACCTGAAGGTATGACTTTAGAAGCCGAAGAAACATGTCCTTTCCCGCCATCTATTAATATTAATTGGGGACTCTCTTCACTATTTTTAAACCTTCTTTTTAATACCTCTTTCATCATCTCAAAGTCATTTGGTGAGTTACTCTCCCTTATTTTAAAAACTCTGTATTTAGACCTATTAATCTTTCCATCTGTTGCTACAACCATAGAACCGTATGCATGCTTGCCTTGAATATTACTGATATCGTAACACTCTATTCTTCTTAAATCCTTGATACCTAGCTCAAGACCTAGTTGTTGGAAGCTAAGACGTAATACTTTCTCTCTTCTGCTCTCGTATAGTTCAATGCGGTCGTAATAAGTAAAGTCAATATTCTGAGAGATATACTTTAAATCTTCTATTCTATCTCTCAACTGTGCTGCTTTCTCATAGTTCTCTTCTTTAGAGTACTCCTCCATCTGTTTCTGTAATAACTGGATATGATTCTTCTTTCTACCTGATAAGATCCCTATTATGTTATCTATATTCTCTCTATACTCTTCTTTTGAAATAGCACCCGCATACGGACCCGGACAGAGTCCAATATGGTAATACAGGGAGGATTTACAATCTCTGTTTTTACATGTACAGAATGGATACAATCTTCTTAGATAAGAGTATACTCTTCTGATTAGTACTCCACTTGGGTACGGACCAAATAGTTTACCTTCTGAATACTCACCTTTTTTAAAAGTTCTGACAATTTTCACTGTTGGGAAATCATCCTTAACATTTATGTATAACCATGCATATGATTTATCATCTTTAAGTTCTGTATTATACGGAGGCTTGTACTTCTTAATTAATACAGACTCTAAGATTAAAGCTTCTATCTCATTATTTGTTTCTTTTATCTCCACATCATCTATCAAAGGGAGCATCTGAATAATCCTTGGTCTATCTTGAGTAGTTTTATGAAAATATGTATTTACTCTCTTCTGCAAATTCTTTGCTTTACCAATATACAGAATCTCTCTCTCTTTATTTAGAAAGATATACACACCTGGTACTTCTGGTAGCAATTCTAATGTAACCTGCAATTTTTTCTTCATCTCACATTATACCTTAGAATTTTCTCAACCATTTCTTTGTTTCACTATCCATCTTTATTTTTTTCTCAAGAAGTACACTCTTGTTTCCCTTACCATTACTTACTACCACTCTTACAGGAACTTCTCCTTCTGAATTAGAGATATACTCTTTCAGTTGTGTTATCTCTTCCTCGGAGTGCTCTTCTCTGATTCTAAAGGTTACACCATCAAAATTATCACCATATTTTGCCTCCTCTATATATTCTCCTCTCTGGAAAATAAGGCTCTTTTCATCCCTTTTATTAGATACTCTTGCATGTATTAGCATGGGTCTGCCTTCAATTAATTCATCCCTCATATCTACATATGTTTTAGGAAATACTATTACATCACAAGAGGATGATTTATCCTCAACAGTTAAGAATGCCATAACCTGACCTCTCTTAGTAGTAATCCTTCTAATCTTTGAAACCATAACTCCTATATTAGCAAAAGTGTTTTCTTTCTTCTCAAGGGCATCTTTAATAGAAATGGCTCTCTTTGACTCCAGATATGTTTGTAAATTATCCAGAGGATGAGATGAGAAATATATTCCAAGTAGTTCCTTCTCCCAGAGTAGAACTTCGTATTTAGGAGCTCTTTCAACCTCTAGTAACTCCGTTTGTCTAGTATCTAATTCATTTGATAAAGGACTATCTGGAAGTGTGAATATATCCATTTGACCTACTTCTAAAGATAGATTTGATTTTCTCTCTCTATCAAATATTACTTGTGCTGTAGCAAGAAGTGAATTCCTTTCTCCAAATTCATCCATAGTACCTGACATAATGAGGTATTCAATTGCTCTTTTCTGTATACCTTTTTTTAACAATCGTTGAATAAAGTCATCTAAGTTTCTGTAATTACCGTTCTCTTTTCTCTCTTCAACAATATTTTGTACAATCTCCATACCAATATTTTTAATCCCTCCTAAGCCAAATCTGATGCTACTGTCTCCCTCTATACTAAAATGTGTTTTACTACTGTTTATTGTAGGAGGTAGTACATTAATTCCTAATCTCTCACATTCATTTAAATCAACTATCACTCTATCAAAATTATCTAAATCTCCTTCTAGTAATGCTGCCATATATTCTAATGGATAGTGTGTTTTTAAATAGGCAGTCCAGTACGCTATCGTAGCATATGAAGCACTGTGAGCTTTGTTAAAACCGTAGTTTGCAAACTGAACTAACTTGTTCCATAACCTTTCGCTCTCTTTAATATCAAATCCTCTTTTTTTAGCTCCTTCCAAAAACTTAGGCTTCTCTTTCTTCATTATATCCATTTTTTTCTTCCCCATAGCTCGTCTAAGAAGGTCTGCATTTCCCAGTGTATACCCTCCTACAACTTCAGCTATTTTCATTACTTGCTCTTGATATGTAATAACTCCGTTAGTAACCTCTAATACAGGTTTTAGCTCTTCAAATATATAGTCAGGCTTCTGTTTACTTTCTTTCACATCAACATACTCAGAGATATATTGCATAGGTCCAGGTCTATACGCTGCTAGTAGATAACATATATCTTCCATATTTTCAGGTTTAAGCTTTTTAATAGATCTTCGCATACCTTCACTCTCTAGCTGGAATATTCCAACAGTATGTCCACTTCTGATTAATTCGAAAGTTGCTTCATCATCTAACTCAAGAGTATGCAGATCTATCTCTACATCTCTATTAATCTTTATTTTAATAACTGCTTCACCTATTACATTTAGATTCCTTAGACCTAAGAAATCAAATTTCATTAAACCTAAATTCTCAATATCTGTCATCTCTAATTGAGTCATACCGATTCCTTCACCGTGTGCATCTCTCTGTATCGGGCAGTAGTTAATGACAGGATCTGGTGTTACAATCATCCCACATGCATGAGTTGAGACGCCTCTACAGATACCAGATACTTTCCTTACTATCTCTGCCAACCGTTTATTTGTTTCATTAGAGTGTATTATTTCGGAAAACTCCGGATCATTTTTAATCATATAATCTATATCTCTAGTTTTTCCAAAAAGAATCTCAACCATCTTTGCCAACTTATCAGTTACAGATAGATCGATTCCTAGCACTCTCCCAACATCTTTAATCGCTTGTCTTGTTTGTAGTTTACTAAAAGTACCTATCTGTTTAACATTATCTAAACCGTATTTCTCTATAGTGTAGTTGACTAATTCTTCTCTCCTTTTATCTGCAATATCTATATCAAAATCAGGAGGAGAATCTCTCTCAGGATTTAGGAATCTTTCAAAATAGAGTTCCCAGGACAGAGGTTCAATATCTGTTATACCTATACAGTAAGCTACTACTGAAGCACATCCAGAGCCTCTCATTCCAACTACAATGTTGTTGTTTTTACAAAACATTACAAAATCCCTAACTACTAGAAAATAGTTAGCATACTTTTTATCAATAATAATCTCTAGTTCATAATCTATTCTCTCTTTAAGCTCCTTATTTAACTTACCGTACTTCTCTTTTGCACCCCTGAGTGTAATCTCTTTCAGATATGATTCTGGAGTCTCTCCTTTATGTAAATCTAAATAGTGTGGTTCTACTCTTGTAAATGAAATATCAAACTCCTCTATACTATCCGCAATTTTTTGAGTATTACTAATAGCGAGAGGTAAATCTTTAAAAAGATCTTTCATCTCTTGTGGTGTTTTAATATAGAATTCATTAGTTGGCATCCTCCTTCTCTCAGGATCATCCCACATCCTACCATCTCCAATACACCATAGTATCTCCTGTATATATGCATCCTCTCTCTCTAAATAGTGAGAGTCACAAGTAGCTACATATGGAATGTCTAATTCCTCAGATATCTTAAGTAAAGAACTATTCACAACATCTTGCTCCTCCATACCGTTTCTCTGTAATTCAATGTAAAAATCATCACCGTACAAGGAATGATATTTTTTAGCATTTGCTAATGCTAAATCGTAGTCATTATTAAGTAGAGGCTGAGAGAGAGGACCTGCTAAACATCCAGAGAGGGCAATAATACCTTCGGAATACTTAGTAAGGTTCTCAAAATCTATTCTGGGTCTGTAGTAGAAACCTTCCATATGAGAGAGAGATACAATTTTTACTAAATTCTTGTAGCCGATGTGATTCTTTGCAAGTAGAACCATATGAAAATATTTGTTATCTATCCCATACTCTTTCATATCCATCTTCCTAGGAGCAATATATATCTCACAGCCTAGGATAGGTTTAATACCTGCACTTTTCATTGCAGTTTGGAATTTCAAAACACCGTGCATATTACCGTGATCAGTAATTGCACAAGCCTTCATACCCTCTTGTTCTATCTTCTCTACAAGTTCTGGTATCCTAATTGTTGCATCCAACAGAGAGTACTCTGTATGCAGATGTAAATGTGTGAACATAATTTATTAGCTCATCTAGTTCTGATATACTAGATTAGTATGGATGAGATGTATATTTCAAGTATTTACAGGAACACTCCTAAACAAAGGCATTTCAAGAAGCCTAAATTTTTCTTACCTATTCTTTTAATACTCTCTTTTGTAATATATTTACTATTAATATCACCATTACTGGAGAATTCATTTAAAAACTTCTTGTTAAAAAGTGTTAGAAAAAGAAAAATAGTTACATTAAACTATTTAACTCCTCTATACAATCAACAAATTTATGCATCAGAATACATCTTAGATACTCTTGCTTCTGCAGGTTTGAAAAACAAACCGAGTAGAACCAGCATTCAAACAGAAGACACAAGAGTAATTGCACTGCAAAAGTTTCTTTTTAATTACAACTCTCCGATGTATCCATTCTCTAAAACATTTATTATTGAAGCTGACAAGTATCAACTCGATTGGAGATTAGTAGTTTCAATCTCTGGAGTGGAATCAGCCTTTGGTAACCTTATACCAAGAGGTGAGAATAATTCTACTACTTACAATGCGTGGGGATGGAGAGGAGAAAACAGAACCCCTGATGGATGGAGCCAATTTGAATCCTGGAATCACGCTATTACCGTTGTTACTGAGAGGATGGCCCTAGGATACGGTACTAATCTCACACCAATGCAGATAGAACCAACCTACTGTCCTCCTTGTGGACTCAATCCTGCTCATCTATGGGCAAACGGAGTAAGTAGATTTATGAGAGAGTTATCTGAATATGAGAGAAATTTAAAATAATTGATTAATATATGGGCCTACTATTTAAAATACTTTACTCTGTAACTGCATTTATTGAAACAACAATAATATTAAGAATATTTCTAAATATTTTTAATGTAAATACTAATCATATTATTGTTTCTTGGATATATGATATCTCTCATATCTTTATCAACCCTTTTGAGGGTATTTTCCCAACATATATATATCTAAACACATATGAATTATCTCTAACTCCAATAGTCGCACTTGTTTTTTACATAGTAATTGCCTTTGTTTTATCTCAATTAGCAAAGATATTCTCAAAGACATAATAGCTTCTGTATGCTATAATAAGGGTATATGGCAAGAATTGATCTTAAGCAATCTTCTGGATTGCCTATTGTTTACAGTGACGAAGAACTTCTGCCCCAAGGACTTAGTATAAAGGAAACATCTGTAGTGTGTATTGATGATATGCGCCCTCAACTACTTAATGAAGATTTAAATTGCCCAGAAATTTTTTATAGAAATTACACAGGAATAGATAAAGATGACGTATTTAAAAACAGGAATATTAAAATAAATATCTCATTAATATATCCTAATTTAGCTGGAATAGAGTATACAAAAACGATTGCTACTAAATGTAATCGTTACCCTAGAATTTTTGACACTGTCTACGGAGGCGGAGTACTATTACTCCAGAAATACAATTCACCGCAAGAGAATGAAGTACTTAAAATTCCACTTAAAAAATGGCAAAAAGTAATAATTCCTCAAGGATATAGTTCAATTTTAGTAAATACAAGACAGAATAGTAACTTAATTATCTTAGAAATTCATAGTAAAGACGCAAGACCACGAGCAGTTCTTGATGATAGGAAAGGAATGTCCTATTATATTATTAGGAAGAATGCTAAACAGGAAGTAGTACGTAATCCTGGGTACAAAGTTGCTAGTACACCTATAAAGTACAATCCTAATAAGATTCTTTCTGAATATGGAGTAACACCAAAAACTCCAATAGTAAAACAGATTATGAGAAAGTATGAAAAATTTAACTGGCTTTTTGAAAAAGATTCTGTTCATATTTAGCTTTTTAGCTCTTTTCTCTTTTTTTACTAACAAAATTTACTCAAACGACTTGATCGTATACTCTGATTTTTATCATACATGGGATGGCAATACACTTAATTCTACAATCTACCTTACTCTTACCTCTGATACTTCCTATGTATTAACCTCATACATTATCTCTATACCAGAGAGAGATATTGCTCCTAATATCTTGTTGATAAACAGAAATTCATCTCTAGAGCCTACAATTCATACAACAGATACAATGACAAACCTCTCTCTAGATATGCAGAATGTACCTATCTCTTCTGAGAAGCCTGTAACACTCAAAATAACTTACTCAACTGTTACTGAAGGTAATTC
>JAAZIL010000013.1 GCA_012800885.1 Candidatus Dojkabacteria bacterium | reverse complement strand
GTTCAATAGCACGAGAAAGTTGTGATAGAGCTATTACAGGAATATTTAACTCCTTTGCAAGATTCTTTAAGCCTTGAGATATCTCTCCTACCTCTAGAGTTCTACTCTCTTTAGTATTTCCATGCATTAACTGTAGATAATCCACAACCACAAGATCCACACCTTGTTCTAGGGCTAGTCTTCTTGATTTAGTCCTTACCTGATTAATATGTTGTCCTGCAGTATCATCTACAAAAATATTGGCATCTGCCAACTCTCCCATTGTATTAGCTAATTTAACAACCTTCTCTTCTGTTAACTTGTTTGTTCTAATCTCCCAGAAAGGGATCCCTGATTGCATACCTAGCAATCTATCCATAATCTGCATATTAGACATCTCTAAAGAGAAAAATGCTATATTTTTCTTCTCCAAGAGGGCAGCGTGTCTCATCATATCTAGAGCTAAAGAGGTTTTACCTACAGACGGTCTTGCTGCAATAATTATTAAATCAGACCTCTGAAAACCACCAAGTAGAACATCTAGTTCTCTAAAACCTGTTGATATTCCAGAGTAATCATCACTCTCTTTAGCATGAGAAGCTCTCTCATAGGCATCTTTTAGTAATTCTTTAATATGGAAGAAATGGCTCTTTATACCAGCTTGGGCTACATCAAAAATTAAAGATTCAGATTTATCAATAACTTGTGAGATATCTTGTGTCTCATCAAAAGAGAGTTGAGTTATCTCTGAAGCAGATGATATTAATCCCCTTCTAGTAGCTGTCTCCTTAATTATATCTGCATACTCCTCAGCGTGAGCTGTTGTTGGAACAAATGATGCTAATTCCGTAAGATATGCTCTTCCACCAACCTTTGTAAGAATCTTTTTCCTTTTTAACTTATCTGATACTGTAACTAGATCAATTGGGAGTCCACTCTCGAATAGTTCTAGAATATTAATATATATTAATGAATGTCTTTCATCATAGAAATGTTCAGGCCTTAACCACCCTGATACTTCAATTAATGCGTTTTTATCCAACAGGATTGAACCTAGTACTGATTTCTCTGCTTCTAAATTTTGTGGAGGTACTTTTACCATCTTAATCTATGTTAAAAATATCACTTCAATATTTTTGTTTTCTTGCTCCGGAGTAGGACTCACATTAATGTAGGACTCTTCTCTTACATTAGTAAAACCAAAGTGTTTAATAAATTCTTCTTTAGTTTTTAAATCCTTACCTACTTTTAATCCAGGTTGTTTAAATGAACATGGAAGCAGGATTGTAGGATCTATGTAATTAAGTATCTTCTCTATTTTATCGTAATCTAGAAAAAGGTCTCCATTGCCTATCGGTAATATTAGTACATCTACTCCATCTAAATCTTTAGTTAAAGAGACATCTAAACTGTTATCAACTAATCCCATGTATACAACTCTTAGGATTGTTTCATCAATAGTATAGAATGGAGAATCAACACCCCTTCGAATCATTACTCCACCAACCTCATACTCTCCTGGTGAAGATATTTCAATCGTAGTATCTCTATGATCAGGTACTATCTTTGTTGTTAACTTGTTCTTTTCAAGAATCTCTTCTTCTCTTTTTAGACTGGACTCTGTAAAAAGTACGACATCTGCTTTACTTTTAGTAAAACTTAGTCCACTCTTTTTAAGAGATAGAGGATCAGTTAAAACAGAGATATCTTTCGTTGAGAGATAAAAAGATGACCATCCAAGATTTTTAATCTTCATATACTTTTCAATTATATTATGTGGACAGTATAGAGTATATCAAATTTTTCAATCAGATAAACCTAAAGATTTCTGAATATCTTTAATTAAGCTCTCTTTCATCTGTTTTTTGACTAACTCTAGTTTTAAACTCTCTAAAGAGGAGATTACTGCTTGTAATTGAGTCATTACCTTATCCTCATCAATATCACTCTGTATCATCCTCTGTACGCCACCTGCCTGCCCAACTATTCTGTTTACTCTGTTCTGTATCTTTTTTGGGTATTTCATGTCTATAGTATATTTTTAAAACAGAAAGAAAGCAATACATAAGTAATACATCAAAACCCTCTTCCCTTTCTGCATATATCCTTTTTAAATGCTTTATAGGAAAGGGTTCCAAGAGGAAAACTTGACAAGCCCTAGCACTCGGTGGTACACTCTGCTAATAGTTAAATTATTACTTTTTACTATTATGAAGATTGTAAAGATAAACAGAAAACCTCAAGATCCCTTATATACACC
>JAAZIL010000012.1 GCA_012800885.1 Candidatus Dojkabacteria bacterium | reverse complement strand
CTACAGTATCGTGGTGTAATGGGTAAGATGTTACTAAAGAGGTATAGTAGTTCTCTGTATGTATAGGGTTTGTATTTACCTCCTCTGTAATATTGATAGAGTACTGTATTAGTAATTATTGATGTAGGATATATTTTTAATTCATCAGGAGAGTGCTCTTTAGTCCATAATAGTTTGAAATCTTTAATATCTTTCTTTACAGTACTACCGTATAGGTTAGGCATCCAGTGAGCGTGTATTTTAAATCCTGCTAATCTAAGTAATTTGAATGCTTCCTTTATCTCCTTAGTAGTATGTCCTCTCTTATTAAGTTTAAGAGTGTCACTATTTAGACTCTGTACTCCTATCTGTATTTTTGTAGCTCCTAGTTTTCTTAATCTAATTACTTCTTTTTCTGTAATGTAATCAGGTCTTGTCTCAAGAACTAATCCTACATTTCTACATCTAGCTGATTCATTTGTCTTTTGAGCTTGATAAAGGTGTTCCCAGGTAATATTGTTAATATCTACTTCTTCTTTCTCATATGAGATACTGTTGTAACTATTCATGGCATCGAAACACCTTTTAGTAAACCATATTAGGTATTTTTCAGGATATACTGAACATGTACCACCTAGAATTATTAATTCGATTTTATCAGTATTATGCCCTATCTCATCTAAAGCCTTTATTCTATAGTATGTTTGTGAATAGGGATCAAAATTATGAGTGAGTGCTCTCTGAGCACCCGGCTCTGAAGAGATATATGATTTAGGCATGTCTGGTTCATTTGGACAGAATATACAGTTGCCAGGGCAACTAAAAGGTTTTATAAGTACGGTAACTGTTGCTACTCCTGAGAGAGTTCTAGTTGGTTTTCTCCTTATTCTTCTCTCTATCTTCTTACTCGGTAGTATCTCTTTCTTACTGACCAACTCTCTGTACTCTCTAACCAACTCATCATGTCTGTATAGGCCTTTGCCTTCTTTAGGATACTTTCTTAATATTGTACCCAGAGAGTTCTCTCTCCATACTTTTGTGTTTTGAATCTCTTGTAATATCTCTTTGAAATCGTTCATCTCCATATTATACCCTACAGATATGAAAATATATGTTAAAATACTGAATAATTTTAATAGAGAGCTACATGTTTACGAAAAACAAAGAGAAAACATTAGTAATATTTAAACCGGATGTAATACAGAGACAGGTAGTAGGTGAAATAATCTCTAGATTTGAAAGAAAAGGATTCAAGATAGTAGGTATGAAGATGTTGATACCTAGTGAGACATTAGTAGGTAAACATTACTCTGATGATCCTGAGTATCTGATTGAGACAGGGAACAAAGCAAAAAAGGGTGCAGAGGAGAGAGGAGAGGATACTTCTAATTGGAATGCTCTTGAGAGGGGTAAGTGGATAAGAGAATCTAACATTAAGTATCTTACCTGTGGACCTGTAATAGCTACTGTATTTCAAGGGTTTGAGGTGATAAAAGGGGTAAGAAAGATGTTAGGTAGTACTAGTCCAGCAGATGGTGATGTAGGTACAATTAGAGCAGATTTTTCACTCGATTCTTTCGCATTAGCAGATGAACAGAACAGGGTTACAAGGTCAATGCTTCATGCATCAGATAGTGTAGAGAATGCAGAGAGAGAGATAGGACTATGGTTTAATCCAACTGAGATATCGGAGTATGAGACTGCAGCAGAGAAGATTTTCTATGATGCAGGGTGGTCTGATTAATTAGAGTTGAAGTATATCGTTAATAATACTCTGTTTCTTCTTACTAGTTCCTTTCTTAGGTTTCCTATTAAGAAATTCTTTTAGTTTTACCATATCCTCTTGAAGAGTATTTTTAAGATTAGGATTGTAGAGTGCAGCAGCAGGGTGGTACATGGGAAGAATAGGGGTGCCACTAGAGTGAATATGAACCTCTCCATGGGCGGTAGATATATTTAATTCAGGTAAGAATCTCTGCAGTGAGTGTCTCCCAAGGGGTACTATTACTTTAGGTTTAATAAGTAGTAGCTCTGCATTTACCCATACTCTACACGCATCCTTCTCTCTATCTAGAGGATCTCTGTTGTTAGGTGGTCTGTATTTTACAACATTTGTTACATACACATCCTCCCTTGTGAACCCTATTATCTGGAGTAGTTCATCAAGTAATTTCCCAGCAGCTCCTACAAAGGGTTTACCTAGTTTGTCTTCACTCAATCCTGGTGCTTCTCCAATGAATACTATTCCACTTGTTGGAGGAGTAGTCTCATACACAGGTTGAGTAGCAGTGTTTTTTAATTTACAAGTATTGTGTACTGCAAAATATTGGTGTATCTCTTTTAGACTTTTAAAATCTTTGATATTCATCTACCCCCATTATATATCATCTCTTAGTGTATAGTGTATAATTAAATACTTAGTTGTATTTTACATATATGGGTAAACTAAATTACAAAACAGATGTGTTTACAGGTATTAGACCTACAGGTGGTCTTACAATTGCCAATGTTATCGGTTCCGTACACACTATAGTGGAATTACAAAACAAGAAAGAGATTGGAAGGCCTATGGTTTTTGTAGCTGATTTACATGCACTAACTGATGGAGAACCTAAAGATACTCAACAGTATGTACTAGATGTTGTTAAGGATTACATAGCACTGGGTTTAAATCCTACTAATTGTGATATTTTTGTACAATCATCTCTGATACAAGAGATATCTGAACTTGATCTCTATCTTTCAAGATTAGTAACAGTATCTGAACTGTTGAGAGTACCTACACTGAAAGAAAAAATTAAACAGAATATGGATCTAACTAATGCTTCTACCCTGCTTGCAATGTATCCCATTATGATGGCATCTGATATATTACTTCAGAAGTCCAAATACATACCTATTGGAGAAGATCAAGTAGCTCATGTAGAGATGGCAAGATATTTAGCAAGAAAGTTTAACAAGACATACGGTGATACTTTACCTATTCCGAATGTACTCTCTTTGGGAAAACCGGTTAGGATTAATTCATTAGTAGGTGAGGGTAAGATGAGTAAAACAAACCCTACTGGTGCAATACTCTTAGATGACCCTGTAGATGTGTCACTGCGAAAGGTAAAGAGAGCCCAGAGTGCTTTTGCTAAAGAGATGACAAAATCATTAGAATCATTAATCAAGATAGGAGAGTTTGTAGCAGAGGCAAAAGAGAGAGAAGAAATGAAAGGTCTTTTACAGAAGCATATGGATGGTGAGAGTGTAATGGGTGAATTAAAGAATCTTATTAGTATATCTCTAGAGAGATATCTTACAGATTTTCAGAGTAAGAAGAAGAAAATATATGATGGTGAGGTAGAAAAGGTTGTGAAAGAAGGTGCGGTTGTAGCAAAGAAGAATGCACAAGAAGTGATTAAGGAAGTTAGAAGTGCAATGGGTCTTAAATATATTTAAGGAAGAATTTCTCTATTCTTCTTCTATCTTTCTCTCTAACTCTTCAAGAGCTAAACTTAGAAGTAGTTCCTTAGTAATTCCTAAATGCTCTGCATTTAATGTTAAACACTCTTGAACATCTTCTTCAGTAATAATGGGGCTTTCTTGACTTGCTAGGTCCATCATTCTAGTAACAGAGTTGACGGTTCCTATAAAGGCACTCTTTTCATTTCTATGTCCTAAATTAATGGTAGGCTTTTTAGCTGATTCAGGCTCTGGATACCATTCAATTGTACCGTCCCTATTTACAAATGTTGGTGACATACTTCATATTATTTAATTTAGAGGTAGTATTATACCTTAAAAACATAGTACTTAACAACACCTTTATACAACATATGACCTAATATTCATCTTCTGATAATATGTAAAGATATGAATACAAGGTACAAGATTGAAGAGATTAAAGAGATTGTGGGAAATGCTAAGGCATTTCTTTTTGATTTTGATGGGACTTTAATTAATCTAGATAAGTTAAATGTAGATGGGTTCGCTTATGTTCTGAAAGATATGTTTAATTTGGATTTTACAAGAGATGACTTTATGAAATACATCTCTGGTAGAGCTGCTCAGAACGGGTTAGTGGAGTATCTAGATCAGCATAAGATAGAGAATTACTCTACTAAGGAGATTGTGTCAGAGTTCTATATCCATAAAAACAGATTAATAGAAGAGAGAATAGAGGAAGAGATATATTTAATGCCAGGTGTACATAAATTTTTGGAATATTACAGTAAATCTAAGAGGAATATTATTATTACTTCCTCAAGAACAGAGTATGTAAAGAAAATGCTCTCTTACTACAGTGTATACTCATATTTTGAGAGAGTGTTTGATAGATACTCAACAGTAAGGGGTAAGCCTGGTCCGGAACCTTTTCTTAATGGATTAGAGTATCTGAAATTAGATAGTTCAGAGTGTATTGCATTTGAAGATTCTTTCTACGGTTTACAATCAGCTAAGGGTGCAGGAATTTTTACAGTAGGTATTATGAATGAAGGATGGAATGATGACTTTGTATATCAATTAGGAGATTACACTATTCAAGACTACAGAGAGTTGATTTAAATCTTACCCCATTCTTAATCCATCGTAACCGAGAATTGATTGAGAGTAAGATGAGACATTTCTCCACCAAGTATAATCTTCAGATTGGTGTGCTCCTGTACCGAATAGGCCACCAGCTTTAAAGAATTTCAATGATTCGTGTAAGTTCATTCTGTCTCTGTATCTCATTAATGCCCAAACACCTACCTCAATACTTACTTCATCATTGTGGTGTACTTGTTCATATGTGTAGTTAGTTCCATGGATACTGTTGTAGTCTTCTACATGTTTTGCACTGGGTAGTAGTTGATACCACCCTGTGGCTTGAGAACCAGTATTGTATTTATTAACTCCTCCGCTACTCTCTACCATTGCTACTGAGGCAAACATAGTGAGTAATTCAGCACTGTTTAATTGAAAAGTACCACTATATTTATTAATTTGTTTCTTAAAATTCTGTTTGTTATCTTTAAAGTTACTGCTTGGGAATAGGTCTAGAATTCTTGTCCATGTCTGCTCTGGGAATTCTCCTTTAATTTCGGTTTCTGCAGTATCCTTACCGTACATGATTCCTACTGTTCTATTGTAGAGATTGTAATTAGGTTTTAGGTAGTGATTATCATCAATATCTTGATTAGATTTAACTATACTAAGTAGTGGTTCACCGCCGTAATAGTAAGCTAACATTAAATTCATAAGGTCAGTATTCTTCCCATTATTCTTAATCTGTTTTAATGATTCTGCCAAGTACAGTAATCCAAAGTATATATTATTCTCTGGTATGTTAGCTTCTTCTGTTGAATATATACTCTTAAGGAGGCGGTTTACAACAGGTAATACATTAGAGGGGTAAAATTGCATTACACCAGCTCTCTGCTGATTCAAGTTTTTACTGTTATCAATACTCTCCCAGTTATTAATATTTGCACATATTATAGAGGATGAGAGTGCCTTCATAATGCCTCTGTTGATAGCGTATTGTTTCTCAATCTCAATTGAGAAGGAGTCAACGTGTTGGATATATTCTTCGAAATTAGGTTGTTCTTCAGTAAATTGAGCATAGTTGAAACTTAGATCACTATTCAGGAATATATCTTTTTTAAAAACAAATTGATTATTTAAATCAGAGACATTTTTTCTTAAAAGAGAATCTTCCTCTTCAATAATATTATCTTTAGGTCTACATCCTGCTAAGTAGAGAGCAAGGGGAAGGGTTGTTTTGACACCTAATTTCAGAAAGTCTCTTCTTGATATTTCTCTCTGACTTCCTCCTTGTTGCTCTTTTTGGTTAATTGTTTCTTGAGTATTATCAATTGATTGATTATCTAGTAGGTCCATCTATTTAGTATATTGGTTTATTAAAGATTCGGCAATGACGGATATGGATATTTACTAAAGAGAAGAGATGAAAAAATATTTATTGACAAAGCAAAAATAATTATGTACATTGAGTGGTAAGGAATAAAATTAAACAGTGTTTATATGAAACAGATAACTCGATGTGTATTAGGGGTTATTTTATTAATATCATCCATATTAGTAACATCAGTATTTTTCATTTCAAAAAAGGTCCAAGCTGCGAACCTTACTGAAATATCTGTTACTTTGAGTAGGCTCAAAGTAAGTGTACCTGCAGATCAGACAATAGAGTTTGTAACACCGACAGGGGTAGATGGTCCTACTAAAACAATAGAGCTTACCTATTCAGGTGCTCAGCCTTTTGGGATGTCTGGTGTTGTTTTTTCAGATATAGATTTAAAAGTAGATTCAACAGGTAACTGTAGCTCTTTTACTGACAAGACACTAGCTGGGACAGTGGGTAGTGCAACTTGGGGAGTTGCTGTAAATAATAGTACGGGTACAATTACTTTTACTCCTCCTACAAATGCAACAAGTAATGAGATACCAGCAGGTTCATGTGTTAGGATACTAATAGGTAAGAATGCTACAGGTGGAACTAATCAGATAACAAATCCATCTTCGGCTGATCCTTACATGGTTGCTATTTCAGGAGCTTTTGGAGATAGAGGTACTGCAGCTGTGAGAATTATCACTGATGACCAGATTGTTATTACAGCTGAGATAAATCCTACATTATCAGTAGTAATTAGTTCTAATACATGTTCATTGGGTGTACTCTCTGCTGAACTTATTAAAACATGCTCATACACAGTAACAGTGTCTACGAATGCTGTCAGTGGCTATATCTCTACCATATTGGCAGATGGGAGATTACGTAATACTGCTTATGAACTTACAGATGCATCTGGAGGTACAGTGGTAAAAGGTACTGAGGAGTACGGTATTGGAACCTCTAAGTCTGGCCAGAGTGTAATACAGAATACTGCCTGTACAAACAATGATACTTCATCTTCACAACCTGCTAGCTCTATTACTACTTCTGCACAACAGTTTGCAAATTCAGCAGGTCCTGTGCATGAAGATTTAACTACAATGTGTCATCTTGCTTCTGTTTCTGGTGTATCACCTGCCGGTTTGTACTCTCAAGTTGCTACTGTTGTTGTTACTGCCAAGTTTTAGTTAAGGTCTAACTTGAAATGACAAACAAATATATCTCTACTCTAAGAATATTTCTCTTATTTTTTTTCTTCTCTGTTTTTTTCTTCTCTACCGGTAACATCTATTCTCAACAAGGATTAACACTTAAAGTATCTCCTCCTATTCTTGAGATAGATGTAGAGCCAGGAAGAACGTATAAAGAGGAGGTAAGATTTATAAATCTAAATCAATGGGAGAAGAAGACCTTCTATCCTGAAGTACTCTCTTTTAGGGCTCTCGGAGAACAAGGAGCTCCTGAATTTCTTCTAGATGATGAAGAGGAGAGTTATACATATTCATTAGCTCAATGGATCTCTCTCTCTTTAGAGCCGGTTACAATTGCTCCACTGGATACTATTACAATTCCTTTTACAATTACTATCCCTGCTGGAGCAGAAGCAGGAGGTAAATACGCTGCAATTCTTCTAAGTAATCAACCTGGTGATATAGCTGTAGATGATACAGCTGTAGCTCTATCTGGGAAGACTGGAATTATTATTCTAGCTAAGGTTCCGGGTGATATATACGGTTCTCCATATATAACTGAATTTAATACAGACAAGCCTTGGTATGACTATCTTCCTGTAATTTTTACACTTACAGTGGAGAATAGAGGGAATGTACATGTAAAGCCTGTTGGTAAAATTGAGATATCCAATATGTTTGGGAAGGTAGTAGATGATGTATTGGTAAATGATGCTCTTGGGAATGTATTGCCTGAGTCTAAAAGGAGTTTTTCAAGTGAGTGGAGTAGAGAGAAATTTACAATAGGGAAATACACAGCTGTATTAGCTCTAGGATATGGAGAAGAGTCTAGGCAATTTATCACTGATAGTCTTACTTTCTGGGTAATACCTTGGAAAGAGATATTAATTGCTGTAGGTATACTGTTATTCCTGATTATTGCAATTACTGTTTCAGTAAAGCAGTACAACAAGAGATTGTACAAGAAGATGCAGAAAGAAGAGAGTGACAGAAAGAGAAACAGATACAGAGAGTAATATTATACTCTCTCCTTCTTTATCCAGATACACGCTAAATATGTGGTGATAGGCACCGCTAGTATTAACCCTATACTACCTACTAATGTTCTTACAATCTCTGTACTGATTAACTCCATATTAATTACTTCTTCAAAAGGTCTTGCTGAGCTCATAAACAGTAACAACAGGGGCATTGAAGCTCCTGTATACACAAGTATTAGAGTATTCACCATTGAAGCTATATGGTCTTTACCAATCTTTATTGATTCTCTGAATAATTGAGATGTAGATAGATCTTTTCTTAGATTATATAGTTGATAAACAATGGAGGTTTGGGATACAGTCACATCATCTAGGACACCTAGAGTACCGATTATTATCCCTGCAAGAAGCAACCCTTTTAAGTTGTATTGAGTATTAGTAATTGTTTGAAGGAGTAGAATCTCTTCAGTAGCAGTACCTAGAAGATAGGTAGCTTTTACAAATATGTGCGAGAGTATTCCTGTAATTATTAGTGCAATTATTGTACCTATAATAGATACAGTAACCTTTTTTTCAAAACCGTGTGATAAATAGAAAGTAATAGGGATTATAAATATAGAAGCGATTATAGAGATTAAGATAGGGTCTTTACCACTCTGTATGTTAGGAAGAATAAAAGTAAGAATAATAACAAAAGAGATAAGCATAGATAGAAGAGAGAGTATGCCTTGTTTAGAGCCTACAAGAGAGGTAAATAGTACAAAGAGTAGAAAGAGAATAAGTAATCCTTTTGTACGTACAAAATCAACTATAAAGAATTCACTGTTATTCTCCTCATCAAAGGTGTGAGAGATAATGATTCTATCCCCTTTATGATATTTAATAACCTCTGAAGAGGGTAGAGCCCCATTCTCTATCTCAATCTCTTCTCCTGATAGAGAGCCTTTGGTAACTAGTACTTTAAGTTTCTGATAGAGTTGCTTCTCATTATTAAATTCTTTCTTTCCTTCTTCTACTACCTCTACTATTTTACCCCAGAGTGTCTCTTCATCTGTTGTTTGTATCTCTTCTTGAGCATGTATTCGGTTGTTAAGAGAGAGAAAAGAATACCCAACAATAGATACACATAGCAGTAGTAGTACTACCTTGATATATTTCATATAGTGTCCTTGCTACTTATTTAGAATAACAAGTATATCTGAACCTATGTGAGAGTTAAACCCAGAGAATACTTTCTCTTCTATAAATATGAAAGGATAGTATCCAAATGTTGAAGATACTCCTTCACTTTGTTCAAATTTACTCTTGTATGAATTAAAGAGTTCAGTAAAATCAGGCTCTGTTGTTAAGTGTTCTTCATATTCAATCTTATTCTCTTTAAAGAAAGCTTTCATCTCTTTACACATTGTACCAACGTTGTTATGAAATACTACAATTTTGTCATTTGCAACACGACTCTCTTCTGTAGTTGCCTGAGTACCTTGTACTAACTCATCTACCTTACACGGGTTTACTACATCTTCTTCATCTTCATATGCTACTGCAGGTCTAATCTTTTCTGGGGTGTATGGCGCATTCATATTTATAGGTATCTGCCACATGGGCATCTCTTTATCAACAGTACCGAGAGTGTCTAAGTCTACCCAATCTACATCGTAGTTATCCCAGAAGTTATGCCACATAGTATTCCATCTCTCTTTCTGCCCTCCTATGTTAGTATGTGATACACCGATAAATTTGTTGTTAAGTATAGCTCTTTTGTACTCCTTCTCCATATCTTCTGGACTACCAGCTCTCTCATAGAAGCTGTAATCACAGAAACTACCGTATTTAAACTCTGGTACATCTATATTTGATACTGAGATAATTTTTACACTGTACTCTTCAGGTTTGTATACAGTTGTAGCTAATTCAGTTGTACCTCTTGCAGTAATATATTCAATTCCTAACTCTTCTGCGATCTTAACAGTATCTTCATTAGATGCCATGTATCTTGAACTAATAACTCTCGGTTTTACCTCAAGCATCTCTTCTATCCTAGTTATCATATCTGAGATAATTTCATACTGTTCATCATATGTCATCTCCCAGTATGGTTTAGGATCGTAAGATGGTGCTATCTCAACTACACCTGTAGCGAGTACCGCTTTAATAGCATCGAGATTCTCTTCAGTAAAGTCAGCATTTACCATTAACAATCCTTTTATTCCTCTCTCTTTCATATCACTTACCATATTTACTAAACCATCTGTATTTTTAAACTCAATAAGTAGCATCATGGCTTGTGGAGGTTCTTTCTCATCTGTTACAACAGGTGATTGAGTATCATCAGCTGGACAGAGGTAGCGCTCAAGGAGGAAATACTCTCCAAAGAGTAGTAGTATTACACCTAAGACGATAGAGAGTACTATAAGCAGTTTTTTCATTTTATATATCTAAAAATTTATTCACACTTTAATATACTAAGAGATAGCAAGAGAGTCAAGAATTCTTTACTCTGAGTATCTTTTTGACACAGAGATAGCATAACCCTCTATCAAGGCTCTGGATATCTTCTCTAAGACAGAACTAAGATCTCTCTGATACTGACTCTGTGATATGCCCATCTGTTTTGCTGCTTCTGTTTGCTCTCTTTTCTCAATATATCTTAATCGGAGAGTCTCTAGCTCCTCATCTGTAATATGGATCTCTTCTAATTGGGATAGGGGGATACCTCTCGGTTTGAAATATATCTCACTAAAAGAGTATCCCACACGTCTCCTATATCTCCTTCTCATATGTATTCATACTAAAAGATTAAAGACAGAATACACCTTTTAAAGGAGTATTACATTTAGGACAGATTAACTCAGTACAAGGAGTACCTCTTCTATGTGGTTGTGTGTATCCACAGTTAGGGCATTTACACTGTTTAGTTCCTCCCTGTCTTCTTCCTCTGAATCTAGGTAAGAATCCTAATCTTCTACCTGTAAGTGGACCTTCTCCTGTTGGTCCTGTTCCATCTAAGTTAGGCATAGTAATAATATTTAAACAATTTAGATATGGTGAAAATAAAACAAGTGGTCAAATTGGGGCTGAAAACGGATTTTTCTTTTTTAAAGATGTGAAATTTGCTAAGTATTATGCTTCTGTAATAAAAGATAATAATGATGTTGCTTACATATATGAATGTGATATAAAACTTGGTAATTCAATAACTGAAAAAGGGGAAAATATAGGAACGAATTGGGGTAGAGCAGGTT
>JAAZIL010000011.1 GCA_012800885.1 Candidatus Dojkabacteria bacterium | reverse complement strand
GTATTAATGTTGTTTCTGATGGTGTGGGTGATATTATTAGTAGAGATGTAGAAATGGCTAAATTATCAAAAGCAATTCTTTTAGGATTTGAGGTAGGTGTAGAGAAAACTGCTCAGGAGATTGCAAAGAAAGAGAATGTTCTAATTAGAACCTACTCTGTAATATACAAACTAGTTGAAGAGGTAGAGGAAGCATTAGAGATGCTCTCTACACCAGAGGTTCAAGAAGAGGAGATTGGTAGTGCTAATGTTAGAATGATCTTTTTACTCTCAGATAATTCTAAGGTAATAGGTAGTAGAGTAAAAGAGGGTGTTCTTAAGAGAGATTGTAAATGTTATGTTGTTAGAAATGATGAGATATTAGCAGAAGGTAAGATAAAATCATTAAGAAAAGGTAAAGATAAAGCTACAGAAGTAAAGCAGGGGGAAGAGTGTGGAGTTATACTGGATGTAGATGTAGAGGCTCAGGAGGGAGATGAATTGTATTGTTATAAGGCTTTAAGATAGTAAATGATTGACATATAGCCTATAAAAATATAAAATAGGACATATCCTGCGTCTAGTATTGTAAAAAGATATATATGATGATAATCTAGAATATATGGCACTTACTAAAGAAGAAAAACAGAAGATAATTAAAGAGTATGCCCTACACGAGGGTGACACAGGTTCGCCAGAGGTACAAATTGCCATTCTATCAATAGAGATAGAACATTTAAGCGAGCATCTTAAACAGCATAAGAAAGATAATCACTCAAGGAGAGGTCTTTTGCAAAAAGTTGGTAAAAGAAGAAGATTACTTCAATATTTAGAGGGCAGTGAACTTGAAAGGTATAAAACTTTTATTAAGAAAAGTAAGCTCTAACTGATATTTCTTTACTCGCTTCCTTTTTTCTCTTTCTCTTGATATAACTACTCAGTAATTAATACTAGAATATTTAAGATATTACATATTAAGCATGCTTTTTAATCAAAAAAAATATGAATTCGAAATTGCTGGAAGGCAGTGTTCCTTTGAAACTGGTAAATTGGCTCTTAAATCACAGAGTGCAATAGTTGCTAGGATGGGTGATACAGTTGTAGAGGTTAATGTTAATACAGCTAATGCCAAACAAGAGGCAGAGTATTTCCCTATGTCAGTAGAGTATGTAGAGAGATTTTATGCATCAGGGAAAATATCAGGCTCTAGATTTGTTAAAATTGAGAGATTCCCTAGTGATGATGCGATACTAAAAGCAAGAATGATTGATAGATCTTTAAGGTCTAGATTCCCCTCTGATTATATGGATGAGTTAAGTCTCATTGTTACAGTTCTCTCTTATGATGAAGAGAATGATCCTGTATTACTTGCAATTAATGCAGCTTCTGTTGCCCTGATGAATTCTTCTGCTCCTTTTGATGGTCCAGTAGCTGGTGTAAGAATGGGCATGCCCGAGGGAAAGATAGAACCTATCTATGAGAGTATTGAAGATGTAGATGAAGAGAACAAACTAAACTACATATTAGGTGGTGATGGGAAAGTATTTACAATGATAGATGCTGGTTGTTATGAAATACCTGAGGAAGAGGTTCTTAAAGCAATGGAGATAGCACTCAAAGAGATGAGAGTTTGGGTTGAGCATCAGAAGAAATTCCTTAATCTTTTAGATAAAAAGGATAAGACATATACATCTTTCTTGTTAGAGCAAGATATGTTAGATGAGATAAAAAAGTATCTTGGTAAAAAAATATTAGAGAATCTCTTATCTGGAGAATCTAGTAAACATGAAGAGTCTAAAGAAGAGATGTTTAAACATTTTGAAGGCAAATACTCTAAGTTACAGATGATGAATGCCTATGATGAACTTCTGAGAGAGGCGATGAGAAGTCACATTATTGAGAAGAAGAAAAGAGTAGATGATAGAGATTTTGATGAAATTAGAGAGATGGAGGCTGAGATAGACTTACTCCCTAGAGTACACGGCTCAGGCCTATTTACAAGAGGTCTTACTCAAGTATTAACAGTGGCAACTTTGGGTACACTGCAAGATGCTAAATTAATTGATGATATGCTTGGAGAGAAAGAGAAAAGGTATATGCACTATTACAATGATTTACCATTTGTTTATGGTACAGCGGAGAGGGTAAGGCTATCTCCTAGTAGGAGAGCAATTGGACACGGGATGTTAGCAGAGAAGGCGTTAATACCAGTTATTCCTTCTAAGGATGATTTCCCATACACAATACTTGTAATGTCAGAGATTCAGGGTGAAAATGGTTCTAGTTCTATGGCATCAGCGTGTGGTTCATCTTTAGCATTAATGGCAGCTGGGGTACCTATCAGGAAAATGGTAGGAGGTATAGCTTGTGGATTGGTTGTAGAGGATAGTGGTTCTTTCCATATTCTTACCGATATGCAAGGAGTTGAAGATTTTAATGGAGATATGGATTTTAAGGTTACAGGAACTAGAGATGGTATTACTGCAGTACAGATGGACAACAAAATCGGTGGTTTAACTATGGAGATTGTTAAAGCTACTTTTGAAAAATCTCAAATAGCAAGGATGAAAGTACTAGATGTAATGGAGGAGGTAATCTCTGAGTCAAGAGAAGAAATCTCTAAATTTGCTCCTAAAGTAGTAAGAGCAATTATTCCAGTAGAAAAGATTGGAGAACTAATTGGTCCAGGAGGTAAAAATATTAGGGAACTAACAGAGAGTACAGGTGCAGAGATCTCTATTGAGGAAGATGGGAAGGTTAATATATATGCTGTAAATCAAGAATCAATAGATAAGGCACTAGGATATATTAAGAAGCTTTCATTAGTACCAGTTGTTGGAGAGGTTTACGATGGTAGAGTTGTATCAATTATGGATTACGGCGCTTTTGTAGATATTGCTCCAGGTATATCTGGTTTAGTACATGTATCAGAGATAACAGACAAGTTCGTAAAAGATATTAGAGAGTTTCTTAAAGAAGGTGATGAAGTAAGGGTAAAGCTGTTAGACAAGGATAGAGAGGGAAGATTAAAGTTTAGTATTAAGCAGGTAGAAGAAGAGAAAGAGAGTTAAGATCTACTTCTTAATTATTTTAGCAATGTAGAAACCCATCATCTCAGGAGAGGGTATAATTCTAATACTCTTTGTTATCTCTTTGTGATAGGTGTTTCCACTCCAATTCTTAATCCCTTGAGTAATATGTTTTCTGTAATCACCAAATTCTTTGCTCTCTACTATATCTATTTTTTGTAATTTAGCATTCTTATGCTTGTTTAGAAGGTGTGTTACAACCCCTTCATTCTCTTCAGGCTCTAATGTACATGTTGTATAAACAAGTGTACCTCCTGTTTTGAGTGTAATAAAGGAAGACTCAATAAGTTCCTTCTGAAGAGTTGTTAATCTTTTAACCTTCTTTATACTCCAGTATCTCAGTGGTCTTGATCCTCTTAAAGTTATCCTACCTTCACCACTACAGGGAGCATCTAGTAATACTTTGTTGAAATAGTCAGGGTATCTCTTACCAAAATCTCTTCCATCACTTAGTGTTATTTTCACACTAGTAGCACCAAATTGCTCTATTACATTCCTTAATGCATTTGTACGAGCTACTTCAGAATCATTAGCAAAAATAGTAGCTTTATTATCTGTTATTTCAGCAATATGTGTAGTTTTACTACCTGGTGCAGCACAGATATCTAAGACTCTATCATTTTGATTAGGCTCAAGTATGAGAGTTGCTAATATACTAGATAAATCTTGGATGTAGAAGAATCCTTTCTGATACTCTTCTATCTGAGAGATTTCAGACTTATTCTTGTTTGTCACAAAGTAGGTATTTAGAGCCCAAGGTACCTGTTCTAATTCATAACCTCTACGTTTTAAACTATTTAGTACTTCTTTAGGTTTAGTTTTAAGAGTATTTATTCTTAAGGTAGTGATCTTTTTCTGATTAAAAATATTTACTACTTTTGATTTAGGCATTAGTAATATACTAGCCATTCTAGAAACAAATATATCATCTTTTGTATAGTATCTCTGTGTACTATCTCTTCTATGTGATTTAGATTTTTTGTAGTTTTTACTACTTCCTTTTCTTCTCATTAGATCTCTCCTTTTACATATTTAATTATACTCCCCACTACTAGACCAACACTCTCAGTTCTTAATATATTCCCCTGTAATTTTACAAAAGTAAAATCAAGAGACTTAAATAGGTTAATATCTTTACTACTCCAACCTTTCTCTGGTCCTATTGCTATCAAGAACGGTTCCTTAATATTAATAGTTTTTAAATACTTCTGTAATGATATATACTCCGTATTCTCTGTACAGAGACACACTCTATTTGAGATATTATTAGTATTAAGATCTTCTAGTTTAACAGGTTTTTCAATAATCAAAGGGTTGGTAGTTCTAGATTGTTCTGTAGCATCTTCAATTATCTTTTTCCAAGAACCATACTCTTTAACTGCCTTATGTCTTTTTATTGTACTGTACTGTGATTCTACAGGTATCACTCTATCAATACCTATCTCTGTAGCTTTCTGAAGAAAGAAATGGAATTTGTTTCTACTAATTAATGATTGGGCTACTGTGATATCAACACTATCTTTTATGCCTTTCTTCTTAACTTCTTCTCTTATCTCTACTTCTACAGATTTTTTTTGAATATCCGTTATTATCCCCAAATACATCGCTTCATATGTCTCTATCTCTACAACATCTCCGATATTTATCCTTAATGTATTTATTGCATATTCACTATCTACATCAGATAGGTGTGTAATATCATCTATACTTAATTTCTGCCTTACAAAGAATTTATTCATTATTTCCTCTCATTATATCATCTCTTTTATCTGTCACGTACTTTAGAAATAATGTATAATGAAATATCTAAATTGAGAGTAAGAGTAATGTTAGAACTACCCAGTATGTATTGGATGATACTTATAGGAGTATTTACTAGTTTTATCTGTTTTGTTTTGTACCAATTAGCTATGTTGCTTAGAGAATCAGCTAAAGCAGTTGAGGATAGTAGAAAGGTGATACAAGATGCACAAGGAGCAATACAGACAGCCAATGAGGTAATACTAGAATTTAAAGAAATTATTGATACAGAGAAAGGTGTCCTGAATGAGATTAATTCTGCACTATTAGTTCCTATCCATAAAGTAGGTAGTGTATTTAGGGTAATCTCAAGTTTTATTCAGGGAATTGGTATGGGAAAAAGTAAATGAATCAATTGATATTCCTATCTCTAGTTTGTATGATTAGTTAATGAGATTAACACCTCATCAGAAAAAACAATTTAAACTGACAATTATTCTACTATTTGGTATTCCTGCAGTAGTTTTTGCAGTCTACAAGGGAGTACAATATTTACTTTTAGCAAATTCGGATCCAAGCCCAAAAGAGATAATTGTTTCCAATGTAACAACTAACTCTCTTACAATAAGTTGGGTTACAGAGAAACCTGTTGAAACCTTTGTTATACCTGTAACAGCAGGGGTTGAAGGAAGTCCAGTACCAGATAAAAGAGGAGCAGGAAAGAGAGAGAGTCACTATGTAGAATTAAAAAATCTAGAACCAGATATGAATTATTCTTTTATCCTTCTCTGTGATGGGGAGAGATATACAGAGGGGCAAGGTGGCCCATATATTTTCTCTACTGCTCCAGTAGGTATGGATACTCCAATTCCTAATCCTGTACACGGTTCTGTAAGTGATAGTTCTACTGAGAATGTAATAGTATATATTCTCTTTACAAACAAGAGTACATATCCTGTATCAGCTTTAGTCCCAAGCAGTGGTAACTGGATTGTTGATCTTTCTGCTTTTAGAAGTATAGAGGAGAAGAAGATTACTATGTCAACGGATAATACACAGTTAACCCTTATTGCAAAAAAAGGATTGAGTAAGATTGCCATGCTTCAGGGAGAATATTCTGAGCTGTTTAGTAAAGATGGTAAACTACTTACAGTACTCTCTTTAAATAATCAGAGTCAAGAGAACTTCTAGTCATATTTTGCTCCAGAAACAATTCTTGGTACAAAACAGGTTATTGCTGAACAACCTGCTACTGACCAATCTGCCCCTGAGCCAACCCCTGAATTATTGCCAGAGCCGGAGTTACCTTCTCTGCGCTATCCACTTAGAAGAGATGTGGAATGGAGAAACTTAACAGCAGGATCGAGTGAAACAGATTTGTCATCAGGAGAAGAGACTGTCATGATAACAAATCTCTCTGATGTTACCTTCTCTGTAGTATGGATTTCAAGTAGTAAAGAGGAAGGATATATTAAATATGGAGTTAATGAGACACAGTTAGATAAGGAAGGGAGGGATGTAAGGGATAGTTTTACTTCTAAAGGAAGCTACAAAGCACATTACATTGAAACAGATCGTTTAGAACCAGATACAACCTATTTTTTTGAAGTATACTCTGGAGGTAGGAAGTATGATAACAATGGGCAAGGATATATGGTGAAGACTTTCTCCACTCTTCCTAGTCCTCCACCCTTTGAGACAAGAGCAGGTACAATCACTAATGTGACAGATCCTTCTGATTGGATAATTGTATTTACATTAATCGATGATGATCAACTTGGTAGCTCAGGTAGTTCAAATTACATATCTTCTTTACCTGATTCAAATGGTAGTTGGATAGTTACAATAGGGGATGCAAGGACTACTGATGGTTCTTCATATTTTTCTTTCTCCACAGCAGATATTTTACAAGCGTCTTTCTTAGGTGCAGTTAAAAAAACTTTTGATTTTAAACTCTCAGAAAATGATTTAGAAATGGATGTGAGTAGTATAGGGAGAGTTTCTCAAGATGGAAAAGTTGCGTTGCTTGAGAATTATGGGATAATTAAAGAGAGATAGATATATAGTAGGATTATTTTAAAATAATGGAATCTGCCTTAGAAAAAATAAAAGCCATAGGGATACTTCTCTTAATGAGTTTTTCATGTATATGTATTGTTTGGGTTACTAATAAGTTTAAGGTTGAAAACAAAAGTATTGCAGAGGCTCAAGTTGTACAGAGGGTGATAGAAGAGGAAGAGATTACGATTAGTGATAGTGACACGTCAACTCCTTTGAAAATACCTGAGAAAGAGGAAGAAGAGGTGTTATCTATTGGTTCAATTATTAAGTATGAGTGTGGAGCAGGAGAGTATACATATATTAAATCAGATTCAGCCTGTCAATATGATGGGACTGCAGAAGTTGAGTTTACAAAAGAAGCTGGAGCAAGTGAAGTAGAGGCAAGTGATGATTCAACCTTAGTTTCAATCGATGCAAGTATTCTTCTTGCAGAAGTTACTGTTCCTCTTGAGTTACTCTCAGGTATTGAAGTGGCAGATTCAAACAGGATGATTACAACGGATACACCAACTCTTAAGCCTGCAGGAGAACAGGTAGAGAGTCGGATAGCAAATGTATTGTTACCACCAGGACAACAGATAGAAGAGCATAAATCTTGGGATGAAGATAAACCTTTTATCTTTGATTTCTGGACTGCATTTACGGATTTATTAAGTAAGAAAGCAGAAGAAGGACAGATAGGAGTGGAAACAGAGATTGTGAATGAGTGTCCTGAATGTAACAATGCTTCAAATGTAAATCCTGACAAATCAAACAAAATATCAGAATTCCTATATGATTCTATACATAAATTCCCAGGCGAGAGAGATAATCTGACTGAAGAGGATGTGGAAGAGAATTATGAAGAATGTAAAAACCAAATTTTTGTAAAATGGAGTGGTGAGTATAAGGCGTGTAAAATTAGTAAAGTAGCAGAAGCGGTAGAGAGATACAAACAGATTACTGCATGGGGGTTGCTACTGGAGGGGTGGACTCATTTCAAATGTGAGGTTCTTGGACATCCAGATTGTGTAAAAGTAGAAGATATAGTAATCATAATGGATTCTCCTTTCGGTTCAGATAAAGGTTGTCTCGAAGGTTCTGCTTGTACTAATGCCTTTATGGAAGTAAGGAATAAAACGGCTCTTCCACCTCAAACAGAGCTTGTTTCTAAGTATTATTACACTACCCCTTGTGAAGCATATATACAGGGTGTTCCAGGTAAGTCTAAAATTAGGTGTGCTTGGGATAAATCCTATCTTTTTAAGGAGAGGAAATTTAATGAGTTAGATGATTTACCTACTGTAGAATCTACTCCAACAGATGAAGAATACAATGATTTTTTGTTACATAAGGTACAAGGATCTAGGGGAGATGCTATTCCAATCGAACCTGGGAATTAATTAAATTTAAATTATATTTAGAATGGGGATATCTAAAAAAATATATTCTTTGGGCTTAAAGATTAAAGAGATTACTTCTAGAAAGAGTTTCAATGTAATATTGATCTCTGTTTTAGCAGTATTTTTCTTCTTTGGAGTTTTTAATGTTTATGCTCAAGGGGGTGAAGAGATACAGTTAAAACCAGCTTGGGAAGGAACAAAGAAGTTTCATAATATTGCAAGTGGTTTATCTGGTGCACAAGAAAATGAAGATAATATGAATAGTAGGCAAGGTACAGAGATTCTTAATACAGCGTGGTCATTAGTTTCATTAGCAGCTCCTGAAATTACGGGTATAAATGAAGCAAATTCTCAACACTTACCTTATGATTTAAGGAGAGGGTTAATAGGGATGGTGGATGACGCATCGACAGCTGCATATGCATTATATCCTTCTGTTGATATATCTGAACATCTTGCTCAACAGTGGGTCCCGGGGTATGCGGAATCGGTAGCAAGTTATGCTGCTTCTAGCGCGGCTGAGTCCGGGTATCAGGCTTTAAAACAGGGAGGTATAACCAAGATTTGGGCAAGGACTTTGAATCTGTCATATATCTTTTTTGTTATAGTAATGGTCATAGCAGGTTTTATGATAATGTTTAGACACAAACTCGGTGGGCAAACCATGGTTACCTTAGGGACTATTCTTCCTCAAGTAATAATTAGCTTAGTACTGGCAACTTTTAGTTTCGCCATAGCTGGCTTTATTATTGACCTTGGAGTAGTTCTAAATAATCTTATTAAATTTATTCTTACTGAGAAGGGTAACTTATCATCAATATTTGGTCCAGGCTCGTTAATTAGTGGGGCATTGGGAGGAGATGGTACGCTCTGGGGTACCATAGAAGCAGTTACAAAGACCTTTGGTACTTCTCTACTTTTTGGAGCTTTTAAAACAGATTCAGCTCTAGGTATTCTTAATGCTGTAGTGCAAACAACAATGTTAACAACGTCATTTGTTGTTAGTCCTGCTCTGACAGGTCTTTGGGGATTGATACAGATCTTGTTTGTTGTTGGGATAATATTCTTAGGCGCTATAAGGGTCACAATCGTTCTTTTCAAAGCATATTTTGGAATCTTGATGAATGTTATCTTAGGTCCAATCCAATTAACTTTGGGTGCGATACCAGGAAACAACAAAATGATAAAAAATTGGTTCTCTTCTTTGCTAAGGAATGTTATGGTTTTTCCTGCAATTCTATTTATTGTTAACATACCACGAGCAATAGAGGAAACTATAGGAAGCGACCTGTCTATAGCCATTCCTCCTAAACTGGTTGGTCAGGATTCTGCAGGGTTTATGGGTTTCGTAGATGGTCAATTAGATTCAGGAAGGCTTCTTGTAATGTTTTTGCGTATATTTGTTCTTTTCTATGCTGCACAAGCCCCGAAATTCCTTGAAGCGATCTTCCCGCCTACAACTCCTAAACCTTTTACTGAAGGAATGGCTCTAGGGAAAGCTAGTGTATC
The DNA here is from genome assembly GCA_012800885.1 of Candidatus Dojkabacteria bacterium. Classification (GTDB taxonomy): domain Bacteria; phylum Patescibacteriota; class Dojkabacteria; order SC72; family SC72; genus UBA5209. The sequence goes on along the minus strand of JAAZIL010000011.1, from coordinate 46 downwards.
TAAAGTACCATTAGTGGGAGATTCTTTAGAGAGAAAAAATAATGAT
>JAAZIL010000010.1 GCA_012800885.1 Candidatus Dojkabacteria bacterium | reverse complement strand
GAACATATTCGCGATTAAACGCCATCCATTCATTATTTGAATTCTTTTTCAAGCCATAAGGCAAATTAACCTTAAAAAAATTAGTTAAACTCATAATAGTAAATTTTAAAATTTTATTTATATGGAAACATTTATTTTTAGCAGCTTTAAAAAATGGGAAACTACTATATTGAGAACACTTATTTCATAATTCAAAAAATCAATTGTGAGAAATTTAGTTGAAGATGTTTCTTTCTTTGTCTTCAGAAAAGCTTAATTCAATATTTATTTATGTTATATTTATACATGGAGAGAGAAGGTAGAATAAAAATAGATCTGTTAATTAAAAAACTTAATTTAGAAAACATTACTCTTTTCTCTATCTATTCACTCTCTATTCTTATCCCTTTAATTATCGGTAAACCTCAACTCTTGGTAGGGAGTGCTGTAAACTTCCTAATTACTTACTCTACACTGAAATTCGGTATTAAAAGAATTATTCCTATTCTAATACTACCTAGTATTACTGCATATCTAACGGGATTACTCCTTGGTAGTACAACAATATTCTTGCTCTATCTAATTCCTTTTATCTCCTTTTCAAATTTCCTGTACTCTCTATTTATAAGGAAGAAAAAATATATCTCCTATCTATCAGCTATAGTGCTAAAAGGTGTATTTCTACTTCTCTCTTACTATCTTTTAAACAGATTAATATCTCTTCCTAAGGTGTTTTTAGCATCTTCTTGCCTGCAGTTTGTTACCGCTACAATTGGATTAATTACAGGAGTACTCTTCTACAAAGTAACTGAGTAATTTATTTCTTCTTTTGATATCTATTAACAGGCATTCTAAAGTCTCCTTCGTATAATCGCATATGTAGTTTCTTCTCTACATACTCTGGTGTTAGTAGAACTTCTGGAATATCATCAACTGACGAAGGACTTTTATCTGTCCTTATTAAAATCCATAACTTGTCAGTAACCAAACCAGTAATAATTGCTTTCGAGCTAATCAGTGACTTTATATCCTGCACTGAGAAAAAATTGTAATATGTATCTCCTCTCTTTGTAGTATGCTTAGGATGTGTATGTATGTTGAATAGATACTGTATCTCTATACTCTTAGGTATACTCTTGTGATATACATCCCTCTTCTTTGTTAACTTACCATCTACAAAAAGATCCTTTCTTGCATAGTAACCTTTAGTAGGATGTTGTGAATACTTAACTTGAATAGCACCGCCACTCTTTACCATTCTATCAGAACCTGTTTTCACTTTTGTAAATATTACTTCTCCGTCCGCCCAGAATACTGAAAAAGCCCTCTCTAAGCCATCAGTATTAGTATCTCTAAATATCTTTATTAAATCATTCCAGAAATCTTTTGGAAAAGTTAAACCCTGAGGAAGATTCTCAGCAAAAGGATATACATTGGATTCTCTTAGTTTTAAAATGTAAGTTTTTAATCTGTCAAAGGACCATACATTATCTGTTCTAAAGAGAAGATTTAATAATCTCATTAAAAAGAAGATTACTTTAAATTACCAACTACTACCACCTGAACCTCCACCTCCACCACCTGAACTTCCTCCTCCACCAAATCCAGAGCCTCCTGAGCTCCATCCTCCAGACCTGTATCCACCTGAAGAACTGTAACTAGAGGATGGTGGTTGAGAAGAAGTTTTAACATTTCTACTAAAGTTATTAATACTATTAACAAGAACAAATGAGTTAAAGGATGTGTAATCACCTTCATACCAACTAGGTGGAGTTGTATATATCTTTTCGAACTGTTTAGCCCACTTCTTCTCTAAATTGAAAATCATTGCATAAGGCAGGAGGTTTTCAAAAACCCCTCTATACTTAACAGGATCATTATGAAATTGTATTCTATGTTTCTCAGCAGTAGCAATGTACAATTTCAAGCCGAGTAGGTTGTGATACAGCTTGTTACCGTAGTCTGTTCTAACGTCAATTTTTAATCCAAAAAGGAAAACAAGTAACAATGATAGCAGTAATCCAAAAAATGTTCCCAGAGAAGAACGTCCTTGGAAAAAAGCAACAGAGGTTACTAGAAATATACCTACAGTAACAGAGAGTACCGTAAGAGTACTTTTAAGACTTTTTTTCTGAATAGAGAATGCATCTCTCTCATCAAGATACTTATTAGCTTCTCTATATGATTTACTAGCAGTATCATAGAAATTAGTCATTTTACTTATTTGTACTGTATCACCGTATGCAAAGATAGCATCGTAAAGAGTCTTCATATGTATAGGTAGGTCATCTGCCTTTCTCTCTGACTTTACTAACTCATATTTATGCTTCTTGTACTCCCTAATGGTGTAATATCCCCTTACTGCCATCTCAATTAAAGAAGCAGAGATATTTTTTGTATTGAATGAATTCTTGTAAAGAACTGAACTACTTAGAGAGTCTGTATCTTTATCAGGATGAAACTGTGCTTTTACAATTAGAGATCTGTTCCTATACTTTTTAATTAAGAATCCAAAAAGGAATATGCTTATAGGGATAGGTAGGAGTATTCCGATATTAGCAATAATTGCTTTAAAGACCTGCTCCTTTGTAGTATTTTTGACTGTACCAACAGGTAATTTAACTGCTACTGTATATCCATGGAACGGTTCTAAAACACCTCCTGGAGTAATATTTAGTACATTATCAATATATTCAATCTCACAATTCTGATTAACAGATTCATCTTCCCCAACAAAACAGATTACATCTAAAATATTATTAGGAAAAGTTAGAGTAGCAGAAGCATTCTCAATAGGCATATCCCATCCAGGACCAATAATATTTAGATATATTTCATCGTGTTCTTTCTCATAAAGTATTCCACTATACTTTAGAGTGTAGTCTATTGTATATACATGAGGTTCATCAATATATATGCTGGCATCTCCTATCTTAAGCTTTATCCAACCAAATTCAAAACTCTGACTAAATCTGTTCTCTGTAATATTACTAGGGGTAGATAAAGGGTAGTACATAACACTATTTATATTTAATTCGGTAGGTCTTTTAAACCCAAAGACGGAGTATGTACTGGGTATCTCCCAGAGTATCCCATGTCTGTTCCCACCACTATCTGGTGGTTGATATGTAATCTTTTCTACAATATCAATTGTTGCATCATTATTAACAACAATATCACTCCTAAACTCTGTAATCTTTCTCTCTGCAAAAACAGAAGAGAAGGCTAAAAAGAAGAAAGAGAGAGAAAGAGATATAGTTAATAATACTCTTTTCATACTCTCAACCTAAACTAAAAGTTAACTTTAACATTCTGTTTCTCTTCTTCTCCTGCCTCAAAGAATGGAAATGCTTTAAACTTAAGAATATTTGCTACAATATTATTTGGGAAAATAGCAATTGAAGTATTAAAGTCTCTTACTGTACCGTTGTAGAATCTTCTAGATTTCTGAATATCATCCTCTAACTCCTTAAGATGAGTCTGGAGTTTAACAAAATTCTCATTAGCCTTAAGCTCTGGATAGCTCTCTGCAATAGCAAAGATTCTAGAAATTCCTTTTGCCATCTCTCCCTCCATTTCCATCTGCTTCTCCAAAGACTCTGAACCCATTGCTTTGCTTCTTAATTTAGAAACATTCTCAAATAGTTCCTTCTCATGCTTAGCATAACCTTTTACTGTTTCAACAAGGTTAGGAATCATATCGTATCTCTGCTTAAGAAAAGTCTCAATATCAGATGTTGCTTCATTTACAACAACTTTAGCTCTCTGTAGAGAGTTAAACACAGAAATGATAAAAAGAGCTCCTCCTACAAGGATTAAGAGAAGTAAAAAAAGAAATATTTGCATAATATTTTCCACTCAATTTAACTGATAAAGTATAGTGTAATATTTTTTAAAAAACAATATTACTTCTCTACTTTAAGCTTATTATATATACTCTCTAACCATATAAAGTGTAAATCCGCGGTAATACTATAATCTGAGGCTTCATAAACATTATGTTTAAGATGACTAACAGAGATATTCTTGTTTGCATAGTTAATATTATCTATAATCTCAGATAGCAGAGAGTAGTTTAATACTTCAATGAAATTTCTATCCCAATCCTTTACCCTTTTTTCAAATTCATCAGATATATCTGCTATATCTCTTAGATGCATATATGTTGCTACTTTAGGAGTTTGAGTATGGTGTAGAAGCTTTCTCATCTCTTGAATAGTATTGTTCTGTATCTCCTCAACCAATCCAGTTAGTTCATAATCTTCATCAACTCTATACTGTAATATGGCTTTTGCAGTATTTTCTATCTCTTGAGAAGAGAATGAAGTAAGGAATTTGTCTTCTTGTTTTTCAATATGATTTAATTCTGTTTTCTCCATTAAATTTTAGTTTAATTAAACTAAATTAACAATTATTAAAGTAGGATAGGCCGAGAGGAGAAGCTATTTTTTGTAGAATAAAAACTTGTTGTAGTAATAAATTTTTATCAATTAGAATATTATATAATATCTTTATGATAAAAACACTACTTTTTAGATTTTAAATAATATTTTCTTTCATTATTATCCATTCTCTCTATTGCATATCTTAATGTAGTGTTATTAATATCTTTAATATTTGCATTAAGGAACATCCTTAATTCCTCTATATCTTGTTTACCGACTTCTCTTAACATCCACCCAACAGCCTTATGAATCAGATCGTGTTCATGGTTAAGTAGTATCTTAGCTATCTGTAAAGTATCACTAAACTCATTCTTTTTTATTAATGCATAAGTAGACACAATTGCTATACGTTGTTCCCACATATTTTTACTATCTGCTAATTGATAAAGTAAATATCTTTTCTCTGGATTATTCAGTACGTAATCACCTAATATCTTGTAACATGATAGATCTACAATATCCCAATTATTAGCACCGTAAAGATTGTGAATGTAAAAATTAAATATTTCTTCTTTAGTTCTACTATCTCCTTTTTCATATTTGTATGTGAGTATAATATATCCTAGTAATCTTACCTCATGTATCTTACTTTTTATTAATTCTTTTACTTGATTAAGAGAGATTAATGTAAAATATTTCTTTGCTACTTTTCTAATATCGGGTACGCTAACACCCCAGAACTGATCTCCATAGCCATACTCACCCTTTGCTGTTTTAAAGTATTTAATACTTACTCTCTGTTTCTCAGTATTAGAGTATTTCTGTAAATCATTAAGTATTATCTTTGTAAGGGTCATACTAGATTCTAACATGTTTAAGCTAAACGAGTAGATAGTGTATAATATTGATATATGGTGGATGTAGCTCAATAGGTTAGAGCATCGGTTTGTGGAACCGAGGGCTGTGGGTTCAAGTCCCATCATCCACCCCAAATAATAAAGGCAAGATATGCTATACTCATACATATTGAATATATAAATTTACTTTTTCCTCTCCATGACAAAAAAAACAATCCTATTTGGAATTCTTGGTGTTACGGCTATTGGGGTCGGTATATATTTATTAAACACCTACAATTCTAATCATGTTGAAAATAGCAATCAGGCACAAACAGAATTAACCTCTATTACAAATAATGATAGTGAAGAATATATACCAACCAAACCCCTCCCTGAAGGGTTACCTGTCTATCCAGAAGCAATTTTAATTAATGAGATTCCTTCTAATGAAGGTAGTTGGCAATGGCTATTTCAAACCACTGGAAGTGGGAGAGAAATTATGACATTTTTCATTAATTCACTTTCTGAATTAGGCTTCTCAATTGATAATTCTGCTACGATAGCTAATTATGAAGAATTTTTCGTAATTACAGCAGATAAAACAATCAGAGTATATTGGTTAGATAGTGAAAGTATTGCGGATATTGACAATGTCACCCCAGATACACCAAATAGGAATTATGCTATTTTTGTAGATCTAAATAGATGGGAGACTCGATAGAAAATCCTTTGATTTTGTACCAAATCTTGAAGTATCATTCTACTGATAAACACAATAAAACTTGTTACACCTTACAAGCTAAAACTCTTTATAATTCATACAAACATTCCTATAAATGAAACCTCTTTAGGTTTTGTATTCATATAATAACGTCATATAACTGATCCCATTCCTCAGATTTGTTGTAATTGTATACCACATCAAAGAAGATAAAACAGAGTAGGGATTTTCTTAATAAGTCTACAGATTACATAATAAATCCAATGTAATAATCAGAGAATTTCCAGTATGATATGTATGTTTTAAGAAAAAATTAGCTTTAATCTTTTGACATAGCTGGATGATCTTCTGGTGCAGCTAACTCTGAAACATATGCATGATACGTATCATCGAAACCATCAAGTTTTACCCATACCTCCACACTATATACTCTTTCCCATCTAGGATCCTCCATTTCCTGTGTAAATGCTAGTAATATATTAACGTTCTTATAAGGCATCTTATTCGAATCCAATATTCTGATAACTTCTTCTAATCGTACATCAACCGGTTTTATCTTAACAAAATACCCTTCTTCATTAAAGTCTATCATATAGTAATTAGGCAAACTCATACCTATCTCCTGTATTACAATATCAGTATAGGTACCAATGTAAGAATCTTTAATATCTTGAACTATCTCATCAGGGATATTACCTATTACCTGCACCTCTTCGGTAGGTTTTTCTGATACGCTTTCTTCACTCTTGGAAGAGTCCAAACTATCATTACTCTTAGTGCAAGCTGTTAAAAGAAATGAGGAAAGAACAATAACACAGAAATACAATATATACTTAAGAGATTTTAACTTCATTAGAACTTTTAATAAGATTAAATCTGAAAATTTAGTATTAATAATTTAAATATATACTGAATAATCTCATAGTGAACATTTGTTGTCAAATCTACATATTTGATTCTCTAGTTTTATCCTGACAGCAGCATTGATATTTTCTTTACCAGTACTAAATACTACCATCTTTCCCATAAACCTTTAGGCTTTCTTTTTTACGTATAACATTCTTGCTGTAAAAAATGATTAAGAACTCTTTCTAAATTAAAAATATCAGTCAATTCCAAGTTCATAATTATGTCTACTAGCCAACCTATTCTTACTCTTAGTAAATCAAACTAAAAACTTACTTCAGGGTGATAAAATAGAGTGGGCGTGTATTGTGAAATCTTTATATCAAGAGGAATAATGTTGAGGTAAAAGTAGAGAACTATTCTCCTATTGATCCTGCCTCTCCAATATTCTCTTGAAATAGTTCATCTATTTGATCGCCTATTCTCTCATAGAAAGCAAAAACTTGAAGAAATTTTTTAAGTTTGTCTGGGTTGATATCCCTTATATTCTCCCAATCTTGATGACTAGGTACATAATCAAATGAGACGTTACTAGGCTCGTCTACCTTTGTACTAGGCTTATCTGTTCTTTCAGTAATTAAACAGCCGTGTTTAGAAAAAACTATAATAGATCTACCATAATAAAACGGCTTCAATGAAGGAGTATTCAAAAATATGAAGTCTTGCCTATGAAATAAATCATATAAGAAGTCCACGTCAGCTTCAAGAAGACAGTTATATTGGGGGCTAGTATTTTCTGAAAAAATAGCATGAGATGTTACGATATATCTCTCTTTTGTTTCTTCATCAATTCCCTCTTTAAAGAGATGAGGTAATTCCGTAAGTAATAAATCAACGAAAGTAGTATTTTCAGCTTCAATCGGGTTCATGTGACACTCTTCTAGAACTTTTTCATATCTTAAAGCTTTATCTCTCCCATCTTTCTCAATATATGCCAACTCTTCTGCGATTTGAGAATTATCTATCCATCCTGGTAATGTACCTGTTCTTTTCCTTCTTCTAGTATAAAATGGTTCTTTATGCCTCATAGATTTAATAATAGAATTTAATTATTAATTATAGGTCTAATACATATTTATATCAATACTCTACAATACTTATTAATACTACATCTTATTACTCTATCTAATCCCTTATAGATATATCTATAAGGATTGTTCATATCATTATTCTGTAACATTTTACTTGGATTATATTCCTCTTCATAATCATTAGCTTTTCCAACCGAAGTTATATTAATAAACAGGATAGTAGCATTTAGATAGAAAAATATAGTTAAAAAACTTGACACATAATTTTGTTAAATATATACTTAATTCTTAGAGTGCAAAATCTAAGACATACAAAAGAAGAGAAGAATAATTTCAAAAGACCTAAAAGGTCTTTTTTTTTAAATATTCCAACAAAGAAAATATTAATTACAATACTAAGTCTTTTTATAATCTTTCTCGTATGGGAGAAAGCATTTGAATATTTTAATATTCCTCTTAGAATAGCTCCTAAACCATCAAATCTGTATCAATTCATATACAAAGAGTTTTTTACACAACACTCTAGTAGGTATCAAACTGTATTTGTAAAATCTTTATATAGCCTAAGAGATGCAGGTATCGGTTTTGTACTATCTCTAATACTAGGTTCCATATTAGGTATAATAATATCTCAAAATAATTTGCATAACTCTATACTATTCCCTTTCATTTTCTTAACTCAACTTATTCCTGTACCAGCACTAGCCCCAATAATAGCTGTATATTTAGGTTACGGTGCCACAACAAAAATATTTGTTATTATCCTTTTTAATATCTTCCCTATTACTGTAGCAGTAAGAAATACTATTATTAACTTACCTGAATACTATTCTTTACTCCTTTATTCATACACAAGAGAGAAGAAGTATATATTTAGATATCTAATACTTCCTTCTCTTGTTCCTACTCTTTTAATTAACATGAAGACTCTTGTTACTGCAAGTATAGTAGCAAGTATTATTACTGAACTTCCCCTCTCTGTTAAAACTGGCATTGGAAAAGACATTTACAATTCATTTAACAATCTGTTAATTCCAAGAGTATGGGTAAGTATAATTATTATCTCTTTACTCTCTTTACTGTTCTATATAGCTATTTCAAAATTTGAAAATTATATTAATAGAAAATATAGATATGGGCAATTCCAATATGATAACAATTGAAAATCTTAATGTACTGTTTGAAGGTAATGGAAAGGATCTACATGTATTAAGAGATATGAGTTTCTCTGTTAAAAAGGGAAGTTTTGTTTCAATTATTGGACCATCAGGCTGTGGTAAGTCAACCCTCTTTAGAATAATAAGTGGATTACCTACTAGAGACACATGCAAGATTACAGGTAAGATTAGAATAGATAACAGAAAACCAGAAACTGCTTCTAAAAACAGAGATATAGGGTTAATATTTCAGAAGCCTACACTACTAGAATGGAGAAATGTAACTGAAAATATATCTCTCCCCCTTGAAATAATGGGATACGAGCAAAAGAATAGGAAAGAAGATATCAAAAAACTCCTTGCTGTAGTTGATTTAACTCCATATTCTAACTACAGACCTAGTGAATTGTCAGGAGGTATGCAACAGAAAGTCTCTATAGGAAGAGCTTTAGCATATAATCCAGAGTTATTACTTATGGATGAACCTTTCGGTTCTTTAGATGAGATAAACAGGAGAAAAATGAATAATGAAATTGTCAAGATATGGACAAAATTAAAAAAGACTATTCTTTTTGTAACTCACAGTATTCAAGAGGCAGTATTCCTTTCACAAAAAGTCATTATATTAACAAAAAAACCTTCTACTATACATAAAACTATAGAAATAGATCTTCCATATCCTAGAAACACTTATGAAGGAAGTTCCAAATACTTTAATTATATAAAAGAAATAAGGGGATATTTAAATGATGCATGTAATTAAGAAATATAGATACACACTTATCTCAGTATTAAGTATTATACTTTTCTTTGTTTTCTGGGAACTCCTTTTACATATCTTTAATATATCTCAAACAATTCTGGTTAAACCATCAGATATTATAGACACCGTTATCAATAATCTAGATATACTAACTAAAGAGATGATCTATACCATTCAAGAGATAATATTTGGATGGATTATAGGTAATAGTTTAGGATTAGTATCTGCTCTATTAATATACAGAAACAAAAAGTTCTCCAATTCATTAGTAAATACCTCTATTCTAATAAATTCTATCCCCTTAATAGCCTTAACCGCCATATTAGGTGGAATAGTGGGTAATAATCAGATACAGAAAATAGTCATAGTATCTCTTGTTACCTTTTTCCCTATGTTTATTTCATCTCTTCATGAACTAACCTCTATAGATGAAAAGCATAATGATTTACTCCTCTCTTATTCTGCTTCTCACAAACAAATATTAAATAAGGTACTATTACCTAAATCTCTCCCAACTATTCTAAATACTATAAAAGTAAGTACTATATTAGCAATCTTTACTGCTGTTACATCTGAGTTTTTTGGAGGATACGCTGGTATTGGTGTCTTTATTCTCTCTAAGAGAGGCCTATACAATCTTAAATTAGTATGGGCAGGAATAATGTTTATTACAATTTTCGGTACTATCTTTTACTTTTCTGTTAGTTTTATACAAAAGAAAATAATAACGTGGCAGAAAACGTAAAGGAATACAGATATATTTAAATTAATTATATTTTTAATATGGAAGGAGAAAAGCAAAATCCTTCTCAAACTCCATTTCTTTAGCTCTTGCTTCTAGTAATAGTAGCTATAGGAGTCTATTTCTTGTTTACAAAAATCAAAAATAAGCAAGAAAGTAAGAGTAATATGGATAGAGTAACCCTACAGTTAAAATGGGTAGATCAAGGTCAATTTATGGGATTCTTAGTAGCTGATAAGCTGGGCTATTATGAGGATGAAGATATTGACATTGAAATACTCCCAGGTGGTGTAGGGATTAATCCAGTAGATGTATTAATCGCTGGACATACTGATATTGCTGTAGCATGGACAGGTAATGTTTTGCCTGCAATATCCTTAGGAGAAGATTTAGTGAATATCGGTCAAGGTATGCAAAGATCTGCTATTAGATTAATGGCTTTTAAAAATAGAGGTATCTCTACACCAGCCGATATTACTGGGAAATCAATCGGTACATGGCCAGGTGGAAATGAATTAGAACCTTATGCTTTTATTGAGAAGCAGGGATTAGATAGAGATCGAGATGTTACTCTAGTTAATCAGAATTTTGACATGAACCAACTTTTAAATGGTGAAATCGATATAGCCTCTGCTACTATTTACAATGAATACTGGCTCCCAATCGAAGCTGGTTATAGTGAAGATGAGTTCATTGTTTTTGATATGGAGGAAGAGGGTGTAGCCATGTTACAAGATGCACTTTTTGTCACAAGACAATATCTTGAAGAGAATGAAGACCTGTTAGTTAGATTCCTAAGGGCTAGTATAAGGGGGTGGGAATACGCAATAGAGAATCCTGAAGAAGCTATAGATATTATAGAGTTAGATTTTATCCAAGGAGATGAAGTAGCTAGAAATCATCAGATACGAATGGGAATAGAGTCGGGGAAATTATATAAAGCAGATGATGGAGAGAGAGAGGGTCTCTTCTATATCAACAAGGATAAATTACAACAAACAGTTGATATAGCTACAAAATATATAAATGAGGTTAACAATATTGATATTGAGAAGATATATACTCTATCAATATGGGAGAAAGCAATTAAAAATGAATAATTTTACTATACTTGATAATCCCCTAATAAAAGAGGTTGGATTAATACTACATAACACAGATACCAAACCTAATATATACAGAAAATATTTGGGATTACTTGGACTATACATGGGTGTAGAATTAGCTAACAGGAATATCTTGCCCACAAAGAAAACTAAAACTACTACACCTCTAGGGACACTAAATGAGACTATAATTGATCATAGAAAAATAGGTGTCGTTAATATACTAAGAGCTGGTACAAATATGGCAATGGGAGTAGGGAATGCGTTCCCTGATTGCTCTATTGCCTTTGTTAGTGCATGGCGAAAAACAGTTAATGGAAAAACAATAGCACTAACTGACTATTCAAGAGGAGTAGAAAGCCTTAAGAATAAGTTTGTAATACTTACTGATCCAGCCTTAGCTACAGGGTGTTCATTTTTAGCATGTATTGATATATGTAAAAAATATATTGATACTAAAAAAACTATAATATTGTCTTTACATGCTGCAGAGGAGGGAATAGAGGAAATTCACAAAGAGTACCCTGAAATACATATTTATTCTGTATTTGGTCCAAATAAATTAAATGAGGATTTCTACATTTTAAATGGACCTGGAGATTGTGGAGATCGAAGTTATAATACATAAAAAATGAGAATTTTAGTAAGTGCATGCCTACTCGGTATGAATACAAAATACAATGGGGGTAATAATAGAGACAACAGAGTTGTATCTTTTTTACTAAAAAACAATTACTTCTTTATTCCTCTCTGTGCAGAACAATTAGGGGGATTACCCACTCCAAGGTCTCCTGCAGAGATAGAGAAAGGATTTACAAGTAAGGATGTTTTGGAAGGAAAAGCAAAGATCAAAAACAAAGATGGGGAAGATGTAACAAACCTATTTATAAATGGGGCTAAGAGCGTACTAAGTATTTGCAAAGAATTTGGTATTACTCATGCTATTCTACAAGATAGAAGTCCTTCCTGTGGATATACAAAAATATATGATGGGACTTTCGAAAACAACCTAATTCTAGGAAATGGAATTCTAACAGAACTTCTTAAGAAAAATAATATTCAGGTTCTAGATTTAGAATCTATATTAAGCCTATATTAATTTCCTTGTAAACACACTTGACAAGTTAATTAAAAAGATGATAAGATGCTATCACCTTATTACCGTGGTGGTAATTAGTAGAAATAGGAAGCTAGAAATCTAACCAATTTTAACTATTTATTTAGTAAATGCTTCCTTTTTCGCTTTTTAATAAGATCCTCATCGATTCTTTAATCTCCTCTTTATACAATTACCTGCGGTACTTCTTATTACAAAAACTACTCTACACGGTTATTTAAGTAGAAGAATGAGTGGATATAGAGGATACGGAATCTGTATTCTACTAATATAGTAAGATACCTCCTTACTTTACAAAGAAGTACTATTTAGGTTATCATGATAATAATTTCTTTTTAAATAATTATGGGAGAAATAGAGAAAGATCTAAAGGAAGAATCAACATCTTCCGAAGTTTCAACAGAACAGAAAAGTTCTAAGTCTAAAAAAGGAAAAGGTTGTATTATTATACTTCTTGTATTACTCACTCTTGTACTCTTACTAGTAGGCGCAATATACCTAGGTTACAGAAAAATAACTAAAGCTATGGAACCTGTAGATTTAGAAGTAGAGTATACAGAACAGGATTATAAGGATATTATGAAGGAATTAGGTGTAGATATAGATGGTTCTTTACTATGTGTAGATTGTACAACTCCTTCTTTCTCGGATCCAAATGAAGTTGAGGCAACTATAACTAATGCACAAGCTTCTGCAGCATTTGAATATATTAATCAACATATGTCTGTCGCTCAAGTTTCAGGAACACAGATTAAAATGGGAGAAGGAGAAGCAGAGTTATCTACTACATTAACTTTTAGAGAACGAACTCTCCCTATATATATGGTCGGTACTCTTTCAAAGAGAACAGAAAATTCTTTAAATGGTGAGATCTCTGTACTAAAGGTAGGTGCTTTTAATATACCTGCTCCTACAATCCCTTATATTAAAGATGCCCTCCTGAGTGTTGCAAATAAGAAACTTTCATCTGCAGGAGATACCCTTAGAATAGATAGTATAAATATTACTCCCAAAGGAGTAGATTTTAAAGGTTTGCTTCCAACTAAGGCAGAGTAACAAAAGTATAAGGTAGTATATTTACTCCCTTATTAAGAGTAGGCTTGAAATAAAAGGAAACTATCCATATATAGATGAAATAGAAGTGAATGATATTGATAAATATAAAAAGATTATTTAGTAGAATAATATTAAAAATAAATACCGGGGAGTAGATGTTTTAAAACTTAATTCTACGCCCCGGTTAATCTTAGGACCAATACTTAGATGGATCTTTCCACCCTGGATACTTTTTATCAAGAATATTTTTAAACTCCCTTGAGAGTACTTTTGAAAGTCGTTCCTCATGGTTGGAGTTTATTTGAATTATTACTGCGAAAAGTGTCTCTCTTCTATCTGCATCATATGCAGATATTCTAATATTATTATTCCTTGTTCTCCCAGTTTTTATTTGATACCGAGAAGCCAAGGTCAGTCGATCAGCTTTTCTGGTGATGCGGGTACGATATTGGTCATCTACAAAAGGAGAAAACCAATTCCATGGCGGGGTTAGCGTACCATCTTCCCGTGGCAGAAATCCAATCTTTTTTAACTCTTTTCTTTCAAACATTTTAAAGTCCTGAAATTTCATTTTTAGTCCTTTCTATTATGAGTTTTTGTTATAAAGATCCTAAGATTTTAAAGAGCAAATTATTGTTACGCAATAGATTATCACATATATTTCAGCCCCTGCAATACTATCGGCCCTTACATCTTTGAGAATCAGCATGCTAATAATTTGTTAAAAATAATGGTATTAATCCTTAAGACTCTTTCCTTTAACAAAAAATATATACAAACTAAACAGAAATACTCCTAACAAACCCATTGATAAATCAAGTATCGTATCATCTAAGCCCCCTTTAACCATCTCTGTACCAGTTAATCTATCACTCCAATACTCATATATCTCCCAAAGAGATGAAAGAGTAAGTGTGAGAGTTGCTGAAAGTAAGAGAGATAATTTCATACTCAAACGTTTAATTCTTTGGAAATATCGGTAAAACCCAAAAGAGATAAAGATGGGAACAAGAAAATGAACGATATCATCATACCAAAGAAACTTAAGAATATTATTTATATCATACCATCCACAGAAATTACCCAACGTATCTAAAAAAGGAGGCAAAGAAAAAGAGAATAAAATCTCTGTTTTTAAGATATCTTTTTTATAATCCTTTTTAATATATATTAAAAAGAGAGTAGTTAAAAAAGTAGTACCTAAAAAAATTCTCCGAATATATCTAAATACATAATCAGTAATACCTATTACACTAAGATCTAATAACTTCAAACCCGATAGAAGACATAGAGAGAGTACCACTATATGAAAAGACAGAATAATTATAAATAGTATCCAGTATGTTTGTTCCTTTGTATTACACATTTTTATGAATTATTTCTGCAATTCTTTACACATAATCTTAGATTATATTTTTCGTGGTACATATTCACCTTTCTTTTTCTCAGCCTTATCTCCCACTTTCCAGTTATTAAAATCTTTTAAACTAGTAATCTTTCCTTTCTTCTTTTTACCATCTTCTGTACGAAATACAAGAGTATAGGTATCAACAGAATTTTCATCTCCATAATTCTTCCTCTTTCTAATTAACTCTCCTTTCCACTCTTCATTTGCTTTTTTCTTTGAGTAAAAAAATGCTATTACTATGATTACTATCACAATAATTACGGTATATATATACTCTGGCATAGATCTTTAGATAAAGTTATTTTTAATTAATAGGATTATATAGGAAATAATAAATAATACTAGAAACAAGTATATCTAATACCTCTCTCTTACACTTTTAATCTATCTAATACTACACTCCAATTAACAACATCCCACCATCTCTCAACATATTCACCTCGTTCATTCTTGTAATCTAAATAATATGCATGCTCCCATACATCATTGACTAATATAGGCTTAAATCCAATAATACCTAGTAAGTTATGATTCTGTACCTGATTAATAAATAGATTCCCTTCTTTATCTTTAAATAGAACTACCCAACCTGATCCCTCAACAGTTTTAGCAGCAGTTTCAAATTCTCTCTGGAAATTATCATATGAGTTAAAATGTTTAGTCAATATTTCTAATAATTCAGTATTAATCTTATTCTCTTCACTGTATTCCTTCATATTTTCCCAGTATAACTCATGTAAGAGATGTCCATTCAAATTGAAACTTAAGTCTCTTAATACTGCTTTCATATCAATTTCTCTTCCTTCTTGCCTTGCACTCTCTAGCATACCTAATGCTTTATTAGCTCCTTGTACATATGCATTATGGTGCTTTGTATGGTGCAATAACACAATATCTTTCGATATTACAGGTTCTAAAGCATCATATTTATAGGGAAGATCTTTTAAAGAAAAACTCTCTTTCATATAATTAAAATATATTAAATTATTTAATAAAAAGTTGAAGTAAATCTATAATATATGGAATAAATATTATTAATCCAGCTATTACGGATACTAAAGAACTTACAAGTACAGCACCAGCACTAACATCTTTTGCATACTTTATATTCACCTTAAACTCTAAAGATACCGTATCACATATCGCTTCTATTACACTATTAATAGATTCTGATACAAATACTAAAGAGATTAATATAAAGACTGCAATCCACTCAAAGTGAGAAATTTGAAATATTAGCCCAAAGGAGATAACAATAACTGAGAATGCTAGAATAATTCTGAAGTTTCTCTCATTTTTAACAATTAATTTTAATCCATTAATTGCATATTTAATACTTTTTCTAAATTTCACATTCTGATAAAAAGCATTTTTCATAAATATACTGTTTAAATTAATTTCTTACTTACCAAAGAACTCAATAGCACTCGCTAACTCTTTATGTTCTTTAGCATATTCATGTAGAGGTACATTCTGTTTCCAAGCATCATACGCTTGAATTATAGCTCTTGCTCCTGCTTCTGTTCCTTGTGGGTGGCTATGCACACCACCACCCATAGTTGTGATAAAATCAATAGTCTTGATTTTTTCAAGAAATTCTGGAAGTAAAACAGGGTTTAGACCTCCTGAGACAATAGGGCATGTCTTTTTTACAACCCTCCATGAATCTGTACTAGTATCTATCTTTTGCCAGACTCTCTGTTTAAAGCTATCATGTAAAACAATATCCTCTCTCTTTATTAAATCAATTAGATCTGAATCATCCTTCTGAATATGAGACCAATATTGAGTAAAGTAGGGACCTTCTGTTTTTGTTTTTAAGGCTAAGTAAGCTGAAGTGATATCTACTTCACTTCTACCAGCCATTTTACCTACACCAGCAGTACCTGTATGAACACCTGATGCACCTGCAAGCCTAGCCATTTTAGTCAGTACTTCTACACTGTAACCGATAGGATTCTCCTCTCTTGTGTATGCTCCATGACCGGCTCTATGAAAGTGTAAGAATATATCAGGATACTTCCTTCTTACTGTTTGTACTGCACTCCAACCAGCTGTCATCCCATCTACTAAGAATGCAAAACTACCTGGATTCATTTTGTAAATAACATAATCACATCTTTTTAACATAGTGTCATAATCTGCTGCTGAAACATTAAACGAATGGATTTTTCTAGACTGTGTAGTCTGTTCTGCTCTCTGCATAGCCTCACTTACTGCATCTACCATCTTTTCAAAAGGAGAGAAATATTGATTAGCTTGTGGCTCATCATTTTTAACAAAATGCCCACCACCAACCCAAAAATCAAAACATACCTCTGCATACTCTGTAGGACTTAACCCTATTTTAGGCTTAATAATAGTACCTAGTATCGGGCTATCCCACAATTGTAGATACTCTCTCATATCATCTATAGTATATGAGGGGCCATCATAGTGACTAAGCATTGTAGTAGGGAAATATATATCTAAAAGCTTACATCCTTTAATATCACTCATCCCAAAAATATTACCAGCTAAAAATGTCATTATATTTTGAATATTTCCACCCTGATCAAATATTATCCAAGGGAAGGCTATTTTCACAACACCTGTTTGTTCATTTACATCATATACTCTAGCATTCAAATTTAACGAATAATTCGTTGCAGAGGCTACCTTTAGATTACTACCTGTAGAGGATTCTGCTGCTACCTCCGTTGCAACATCAACCAAGCTTCTACCAGAGGCTGGGATAATATGATATGCGGCAAGAAGATAATTGTCATTATGTACACTCTCATCTCCTAGAAAAAGATATTCTTTTTGCATTTTAATAAAGGGCTATTTTATTCTTCATTTTAATACATTTCTGTAACGATGCAAAATACCGAAATAACATATAAATTCTTAATAGCTTTTCCCATACCTCTGGCATTAGCCTTTATTAGTTGAACCTAATAGTTAAGTGTCATATAATTCAGCAATACCGAGCTATTCAAATTATGCCCTCTAAAAAAGATAAAAAAAATAAAAGAATT
>JAAZIL010000009.1 GCA_012800885.1 Candidatus Dojkabacteria bacterium | reverse complement strand
GTACAGGTGATGGTGATTGGATGAGTAGAGCGTGGGACAGGATATCTGGTGTAACATGGTTTTACAGGAATTGGTATAGGCAAGGTTATTCAGATAGCGGTTCAACATGTAGTAGATCTCCATGGCTTTCGCAAGCAGAGATGTCAGATATATTAAATGCATATCAGGTATGGAAGGCACATAAAAAGAGTGATCCAAGAATACTTCCTGTTAAAGATGCATGTCATACAAATACAGGGCAGTATACTCATGCAGATTTGTTAAATCTTGCTGCTAAACCTGTTACATCAATATCTTCTGTTGTTGCAACTAGTAGTAACGGTACTACAACTACAATACTTTTTAATACTAATCAGGGTGTAATTAGTATGAGTGGTAATGATTTCAAAACAATTTTTAACCTCCGAGCTCCAGGACACTTAAGAATACCTCAAAGTGGGTTTGTACATATTAATATACATAGGAAATAGTCTGTTGTTTAATAGCTATTTCTGTGATATTCTTATGCAGTATGAATAAAAGGAAAGACACTATTCCTAAAAAGTTTCAGAAAATTAATGAGACTCATATATCCGAATTACAGAGAGACGAGAGAGAGAGTTTTTTTAAGGACTTATTGGTATTTCCTAAAAGATTTGGTTTTTACAGTAAAGGACCTGATGAGGATGTAGTCTTGATGGTTAGAAAACACTGGATAGTACTAGTACCTAGTGTTCTTTTTACAATACTTCTTCTTGTATTACCTGCACTTTTACTCTCTCTATCATTTAGATATGAATTCTTAGGTTCTTACAAAATATATATTGGAGCATTTATTTTAAGTGTTGGAATTGGAGTAAACATTATTCTTACAATCATACTCAAATGGTATTACACTCTCCATATTGTTACAGACAGACGATTTGTGTTAGTAAGAATGGAGAATGCTTTTTTCCATTCATATGCAGAGGCTCCTTTAAACAAGATACAGGATGTAACACATAGGAATATTGGAATAATTGGGACTCTTTTTGATGTAGGAGAAGTAGATATCGATACTGCAGGACATGAGATAGATTTTGAATTAAAATATATTCCTAAACCTCGTGAGATACAGAACGTGTTAATGGATTTAATTCAGATGAGAAAAAGGAGGGAGATATAATGGATATTCTAGGACAAATGAATGTAATAAAGATAGATCCAATGTTTAATTTGGAATCTGTATTTAAATTTGCCTCTATTCTAATTCTGCTTGCTGCTCTTTTTTATGCTTTCCTTCTTGTTTTAAGAGTAAAGATTGTAATTGATACTGTACAATCTGATGCTAATCCTACAATGAAAGCTCTTGCATATGCGAATCTGCTCATATCAATAGTAATATCGGTATTGGGTACAATAATTATTGTATTTATCTAATAAATGGCTATTACTGTCTCTAAGTATATTAAAAATTCAAAAGAAGGAACTAAGTATATTGGTTTTTATCACTATACTTCTTATGCTAGAGGTACCGAGAGTGCTACACAGATGTATGGATTACTCTCAGTATCTAGTGATATTAAGATACCTGGAAACAAGATAACAAAATTTGCATGGGATGGTATGGTAGATGGGTTTGAGTATTCTAAAACAGACTCTATAAATGAATCTGTAAAACTTTCTCTAACGGAAGCAGCAAGGAGAATAAAGCAGCTAATTACTAATGACAAAGAGATAGGGGAGCATGGAGTAAATGTTGATTTTTCTCTGTTTGTTGCTAATCATTCAGGTGGATATATTGGATTGTTTGGAGAGAGTGATATCTTTGTATACAAAGAGGGTAAGGTAGTAGATATCTCTGAGATGCTCTCTAAAAAGAGTGCTAAAACAGCAGGGGTTCTTCTTGGAGAAGGAGATATTGTATTTCTCTCTACCAAGGATTTTTTAAAAACTAATCTTACAAAAATCGCTCTATCTAAAACTAATGAACAATTAATTTCGACACTGGATGATCTAGGTAAAGAGATAGGTGATAATGAGGCACTAATTGTGTTTCTTAATCAAACAGAAGAGAGAGAGAAGTCGGTAGAGGCGGTAAAAAAGGTTCAGAAGAGAGAGAGAAGGAGAAGAAAGAGTGTACCTGTTGAACCTACAGATTCAGACTATATTCCGACATCAAAAGAGGTAAAGAAGGTGTTTAAATCTCCTGATGAGGGAAGAGATTTAAAATCCTATCTCTCAACAATGTGGTTAAAAATATCTCCTTTTTTGAAAACTTTGAAAACAAAACTGTTACCAGTTAAGGAGTACTTTAAGAATATATGTGCTAAAGCAGGCTCCTCTGTTAAGAGAGGATACATTAGGATGAAAGAATCTGTTACAGAGAAGGTAGGGAGAGAGAGATGGTTTAAAAAGATGTTGGCAAAGATATCTCAATCCTCTATTGGGAGGAAGAAAGAGAGAGGTTTTAAAGCGATAAAGATAGATGGATACAAAGATAGAAGTAGAAGATTTCAGAGGATAAAAATACTCTTAGCTGTTTTGTTAGGTATTGTATTACTCTTAAGTGGTATTAAATTTACTATGGATAAGAGAGATGCAAGGATAAGGAGTAGAGAGGCAAACGAGGTATTTATTCAAGTGGATGAGTTGCTATCTCAGGCTCAAGATGTTCTAACTAGAGATAGTGATAGTGCTCAAGTTTTAGTATACAAAGCGTCTGAACAACTTGCTCAGTTACCAGAGGAATTGAGTGTAAAAGATAAGGAGAAATATGATGAATTAATGGATACAGTGTCAAAAATAAATGATACTCTGTTCAAAAGGACAAGACTATTTAGAAGTGATGGTTCAATACAACCGTATTTTGAAACTGTAGTTGAATTTGGGAAAGATTCTAAGCCTACGGATATAGGGATATACAGGGATCAGAATGCAAAAGAATCCCTCTTAGTAGTAGATACAGGTACTAAGGCAGTATTTAGTATCTCTCTCTATGATAAAAAATATATGGCAATACCTGATGAAAACAAAGTACTCCAAGATCCTAAATATGTGTATTCCAAAGAGAGTGGAATCTATGTAATGGATACATCTAGTGGCGTAGTAAAAGCAGAATTTGAAGGTAATTGGTTTAAATCTTTTACTACATTAAGTGGTTTGAGTATACAGAATATATCTGCACAGGATATTACAGAGTTTGCAGTATTAACAGCAAATGAGAATGTCTATGTATTAGACAGAAAGCAGAAGTCACTGCTTAGGGCAACGAAATATGGTTCAGGGTATGGTTTAGCTTCTCAATATCTAACAAAAGAAGAATATGACAATGCGAATGATGTTTTAGCAGATCTTAGTGTCTACATTCTCACACCTGGGGAGTTTGGTCTTCATCGTTATGTACATAGCTCCGCACAGGGTAAAATGGTTGAATCTCCAATTACTATTGTAGGCTTAGATAAGCCTCTAGGTAATGCAAGGTACGGTTTTACAAGAGAAGATATGAACAAATCCCTCTATATATTTGATAGTGAGCATAAACGTATTTTACGTTTTGAGAAGCCTTTAGAGTCAGGAGACTTAAGACATCCTAATGAGTATCATCTGTTAAGGCAGTACGTATTTGAAGAAGATAGCGGTGCATGGAATAATGTTAAGGATTTTGTTGTAGATTTTGATGAAGAGTATCTCTATCTTTTAGATGGTACTACAATATGGAAAGTAAGGTTGTAATGGTATAATGAGCACATGATTATAGTAAATAAGAAAGCTTTTCATAATTATGAAATACTTGAGACATTAGAAGCAGGTCTTGTATTAAAAGGCTCTGAAGTAAAATCTCTCAGGAGTGGTAGATGTAATTTAGGAGATTCCTTTGTAAAAATTATGTCTGGAGAGTTATGGTTAGTAAACACTGATATTCCCAAGTATAAGTATGATGGTTCATCTGAATATGATTCTACTAGATTAAGAAAATTATTAGTTAATCATAAAGAATTGATATATTTAGAGAGTAAATTAAAGCAGGGGAATCTAACATTAATTCCTCTTAAGGTGTATAGTAAAGGAAGTATTTTTAAGATAGAGATTGCTTTAGCGAGGGGTAAGAAAAAGTATGAGAAGAAAGCTAAAGAGAGAGAGAGAGATTTAGAGAGAGAGTTACTTGTAGAAAAAAGGAAATATATGATATAATGTTATAGGCTATGGCACCAGAGAAAGAGATACTACAACCGAATAGAATAGAGACTTTTAGTCCAGAATCATCCTCAGTTGAGAGGGCTTCTGTCTTGCCTGTTGAATCTTCTACAGATACTCCAGTTGCAGTACCAGATACAGGAGTATCTCCACAGCTTACAGAAGCAATACCACAAGAGAAGCCTGGAGATAGAGAGAGATCTAAAGCTCCTAGGTACAAAGGTTCTCAAGATAAGACAGATGCATCTGAAGCATCTTCTTGGCAACATACTCTTGAGAATAAAGATTACGGTATACCTCCATCAGTTTTGTAATTCCCTCTCGAATCTATACTATATATATGTTATCCTTAACAGATACTTTTAAACTGTTCAACTGATATGAATCAATATATCTTTAGTCAAGTAGGTCCTCTGCCTCCTACGGATGAGATAGTTGTTGCTGAACCTAGAGAGTATCCTAAAGATTCGTATGAAGTACATAGAGGTGGAGGTAAGTCTTTCCCATGGTTTTGGTTCTTCTTTGTATTAGTTACCCTTGCTGGAGTGGTGTACGCTTTCTTAAAAGTAAGGGATAAGCTAAAGAGGAGAGATAGAAATGAGAAAGCAAAAGAGTGGAATCTATTTGAGGTACGAGTACCTAGAGGGAATGAAACAGAGATAGGGGTTGCAGAGAAGATGTTTTCAAATTTAATCGGTATAGGCGGTAAAGGTAAGGGTCTTGTAGAGGGTTTTACTGTAAACAATAGTGTTAGTTTTGAGATTGTAGCACTACCAGGAGAGATAAAATTTTTTGTTTACTGTCCTAAAAAATTAGGAGATTCGGTTGAGAAGCAGATCCTAGGTTCTTATCAAGATGCGGATGTAAGAAAGGTTGATGATTACAGTATCTTTGAAAAGAGTTCTAAAGTAGTCTTTACAAGATTAATATTAGAAGAAGAGAGTTACTGTCCGATTAAAGTAACAGAGGATTTTACTGGAGATCCGACTGCAAACATTTTAAGTACCCTTAGTAAAATGTCAGAAGGAGAGGGAGCTATAATTCAGGTTGTCATTACTCCAACAGGGAGTGAGTGGCAGAAGAATGGAATGGGTTTTGTTAAGAAAGTAGAGAATAATAATGCGGATCCTGAAAAGAAGAAGATAAATGTAAGCCAAGAGAAGCTTCAGGCTATTAGTAAGAAAGTATCTAAAACTGGGTTTGTGACTGATATTAGAATTGTTACAAGTGCGCAGGAGGAAGCATTAGCAGAGATGCATTTAGAAAATATTGTAAGTGCTTTTGATCAGTACAGTAATCCTGGTATTAACAAGTTTAAAAAAGTAGAGATTAAAGGTAAGAAGAAAGAAGAAGAATTTATGTATGATGTTGTATACAGGAGAACTCCATTAGATACAAAAAGTATATTAAATGTAGAGGAGTTAGCAGCGATATATCATTTTCCTAACAAAGAGATTACTACTCCCAATATTAATTGGTTGTTAGCAAGAGAGATACCTGCTTCCAAAGAAGTAAATTCGGATATTAATTCAAAAGATACTATATGGGTAGGGAATAATGTATTTAGAGGTAAACGTAAGGCTGTTTGTTTTCAGAGGGAGGATAGGAGAAGGCATGCATATATATTAGGACAGACAGGTACGGGTAAATCATGGTTAATGACGAGAATGATAATTCAAGATATATTTAATGGTGATGGTGTTTGTTTTATTGATCCACATGGGCAAACAGCAGATATGATACTAGAGAGAATACCTCCAGAGAGAGCAGAGGATGTTATATATTTTAATGCTGCTGATTTTGAAAGACCCTTCGGTTTAAATATTATGGAGTTTTATAATGAGCAACATAAGCATCAGATAGTTAATAGTTTTATTGCACTACTTATAAAGATGTTTGATCCTCATAATCAGGGGTATACAGGTCCTGCATTTCAACAGGCAGTAAGAAACTCTATGCTTACTGCAATGAGTGCTGAGGGTTCCACTCTTATAGAGGTTGTTCGTATGTTACAAGATGAGCAGTGGGTACATGATAAATGGCTACCTATTGTTAAGGACGAGCTTGTTAGAAGATACTGGATAGATCAGGTGGCAAAAACAGATCAGAAGACTAAGTCAGAGAGTTTAACCTACTTTATTTCTAAATTTGATAAATTTACTACCAACCTAGCTATTAGAAATATTATTGGTCAATCAGAATCTTCTTTTGATTTTAGAGATGTAATGGATACTGGGAAGATACTAATTGTTAATTTAGCAAAGGGTATGTTAGGAGAAGAGAATATGTCTTTCTTAGGCCTTATTCTAGTCCAAAAGATGTTGGCTGCAGCACTGAGTAGAGAGGATGTTGGTGAAGAAGAGAGGAAAGATTTCTTTATGTATGTTGATGAATTCCAGAATTTTACGACAGATGAATTTGCATCTATTCTCTCTGAGGCGAGAAAATACAAACTTAATCTAACTGTTGCTCATCAGTATATAGGGCAGTTACCAGAGAATATTAAAGGTGCCGTGTTTGGAAATGTTGGCTCTTTCTTTGTTACACGGTGTAGTAGTGAAGATGCGGTTTTCTTAGAACCTCAGTTTGAAACATATGTGAAATCGGTAGATATTATTAATCAGGGTATGGCTCAGTACTATGTAAGAATGCTTACAAATGGTTCATATCCCTCTCCTTTCTCTCTGGATGCTAGATATGGATCAAAGTATCCAGAGAATGGTTTTGATATGAAGAGTAGTGTAGAAGTAGCAAATATTATTAAAAAGATGTCAAGATTAAAGTACGGTAGAGATGTGAATATAGTTAATATAGATATTAATAAAAGGGCAGAGTTGGGTAGAAAAGAGGAGAGTAAGCCAGAGACATCTATAAATTTTCCACCGATAGGCTTTTAGGTAAGGGTACTGCACAAATGCACTAGTTTTTGGTACAATCATCAACGCTTACTAAGGGAGTATAGCTCAGTCGGTTAGAGCGCGGTTCTTATAAAGCCGAGGTCGATGGTTCAATCCCATCTACTCCCACTCAGTTAGCATATAGTTTTCTAATAAAAGATATTGATGAAGGGTTGAGATATTGAACGATTTAGACAGTTGGAGACAGGCAATTAAGATTTATTC
>JAAZIL010000096.1 GCA_012800885.1 Candidatus Dojkabacteria bacterium | reverse complement strand
GTACAGATGTAGCAATAGATGGAAAAGATTATGTAGTAATTAAGGATGGAATAATAGATATTGTAACACTAAGACACGGTATTAGATCAAACAATAATACAACTCCTCTAATGGGAAGTATCTTTGTAGAGAATGGAGGAATTAAAATCATATCAGAGAAACATTCGTTATCTGCTAATACAAATGTTGTAATAGAAGGAGGACAATTAGATCTAACAGCAGGAGGGGGTTCCTATGCTCATGTAAACAGAAATAACACCTCAAAAGGAATAAGATCTTCTATGGATATATTTATTAATGGAGGAGAGATTACAATCAATTCAGGTGCAGATGGTATCCATGCTAAAAATAATATTGAGATTAATGAAGGGAAGATCTCTATTAAAGCAGGAGATGATGCTATAACTTCTCTATCTACAATAACAGTCAATAACGGAGATATAGATATATCAGATTGCTACGAAGGTCTTGAGGCCGGAGAAATTATAATTAATAATGGTCAAATTTATATCCATTCTAGAGATGATGGTCTTAATACTGTAATTAAAAACAAAGATGTTGATCTACCTTTATCAATTTACGGTATTAAAAAACTCCCAACAATTGATAAAACTAATATAGAGATTAATGGAGGTTATATCTTTATTAATTCACAAGGAGATGGTATAGATGCTAACGGTCCCATTATTATGCATGATGGTACACTAATCATACATGGCCCAGACTCTTTCCTAGAAAGTGCAGTAGATTACCTTGACTCATTTGAAATATTGAATGGCTTCCTTGTAGCTATTGGACCAAAAGTACTCGCCCAAGTTCCTTCTTCAGAACATCCTGATTCTCAAGTGTCAATCCATATAATCTTTAATAGTGTTGTAACTACAGGTACTCTATTTTCAATACAAGACGAAGAGAAAAACTCATTGATTACTATTAAATCTCTTAAACCCTTTGAATCAATACTCTTCTCCTCTCCAGAGTTAAAAATTAATAAAAGATATCCTGTGTTACTTGGAGGAGAAGTAGAGGGAAGAATAAAAGATACAATGTTTTATAATATAAGCAAGTTTACAAGAATAGAAACAAGGAAAAATTTCCAAATTACAGAAAAATTAACAACTATTGATTTTAATAATAATTAAACTCTCTACCTAGCCCTAATCTATAATATGTTATAGTATTTCTTCTTTCAACCTCTTTCTACTTTATAAATACCTCTTATTGACCTTCCTGTCCTCCAGCATATTCAACCTATAATATGGGTTGGGTCTGATATACTTGACAAAAGGTAGAAACATAAATAACATGATGATACTAGGACTTTTAAATCCTACCAGATTGGTACCAGACGCTATAATTGAACCAATTTTTCTTTTATAGTTGTTTCTGTGGATTTAGAAGATATGTTGGTGATAGCTACACTAACACTTAATGACTATTGATTGAGATTTATTTCTTTCTTTTAGTTGTTAGGCCAAACCCTATATGTTGTAAGGCATATATTCCTGGTGTTTGGATGGTTGTATATTGGTGCTTCCGTCCTTTTTTTTTGCATTTCTCTTTCCCTCTGTTCTATAGTAATATATGTGATTGTGTGTCGTAATAAGGC
>JAAZIL010000095.1 GCA_012800885.1 Candidatus Dojkabacteria bacterium | reverse complement strand
TCTCTCCATTGATACACTTACATAAATAACAGTTATTCGCCGATTTATACACATCATCACTGTTTCTAATATATCCTTCATAAACACAATTATTTGCCCTATATATCACATCCATTTCATCTTGATAGTAAATATCAAAAATATTTAAATCTTCAATATTAAAATCTCTTATTAAAAAGGTATTATCTACAATGCAAGAAATGTAGAAAGAAGAATCTGTTAAATTACTCCTTGTAGTTAGAGTCAACCTCTCTGATTCCAGTTTGTAAAACCCTAGCTGTGTTGCCATTTCTTTCTTCTCATTACATTCACTTACCCTCTCTACACTTATCCTAAGACCATCTTGAACATGAGATATCTCTTTAAATTTAACTCTGTCTTGAGTAAAAGTTTTAGCATCAAAAAAATTAAGAAAACTGTAATTGAAATTTAAATCATCAGATACAAATTCTCTACCTACAACTTCTTGCTCATCCTTCTTCTCAATATCTTCTTCGCACACTATTTCTCCCTCTTTTGTACAGATACAGTTACCCTCTTGTGAATCACCGTATATACATTTTGTAACGGTAATATTTTTTCTGAATGAGAAAACAAATATCCCAAAAGAGGAGAATAGTAAACAGAGAGTTATTACTAACAACCAGTTAGTATACCACTTTCTTTTCATAGGACATATATTTTATCATATTTAAGCTATAATTTTACAAACCCAAATATTATACATCTAATGTGATAAAATATCTCCATGCACGACAGCCATATTCATATCTCAATGAGTCCACTAAAGGAGAATATAGATAGTGATGTAGAGGAGTTTTTGCAACTTAATGGGAAGAAAATACTCGCACAGACAACAAATATTACTGATTATCAAGAAACTTTAGATCTTGTAACCTCTCTTAATAGTAAATTCCCAAATATAGTGGATTTTGCCCTCGGTTTACACCCATCAACTTTCGAAGAAGGAATTAGCAAAAACAACTTAGAGAAACTGAGTGTTTTTCAATATGGTCAGAAGCAATACAAACTCTTTAAAGAATACTTGGTAAGAAATATTAATAATATTACTGCAATAGGGGAGTGTGGATTAGACTATTTTACTATGAACCAATATCCAAATTTTAATCAAGGGAGAAAAGAAGAACTAAGAGAGATACAGAGAAGGATATTTAGAAAAATATGTCAAAACGCACTTGAGTATGACTTACCTATGAGCATTCACTCAAGAGGAGAGGAGGGGAGTAAAAAATGTAATATTGATACTTTAACTATTGTTGCTACAGAGGGTAAAGGTATCCTAAAAGGATGTTTTCATAGTTTTACAGGTTCTTTAGATATTCTAGAGAAAGTACTTAATTTAGGAATGTATATCAGCTTTAACGCTATTATAACTTACCCAAGTGGAGAAAATGTAAGAGAGATACTAAGAAACACACCCTTGGATAGAATCCTATTTGAAACTGATGGTCCTTTCTTACCTACTCAGAGTGTAAGAAAAAACAAAAAGCTTACTAAAAGATACGGTAGGCCTTCACTAATCCAAGAGATAACTGAGAAAGCCTCAGAGATTAAAAATATCTCTTATCAAAAAATGGAAGAGATTACTGATAATAACTACTTTAATCTTTTTTCGAAGTAGAGTGAACTAATATCGTTATTTCACCGTGAGGATTTTTGTCATAGTTTTTTGAAAGAAGTTTCTCTAATATCTCTCTCGGCTTACCTACAGATATCTCCTCTCTTAATTTAGTAAGATCTTTTGCTAAAACCACGTCACACTGACCACTCAATTTCTCTAACAAAGTTAAAAAGGATACCAATCTATATGGAGACTCATAGATAATGACTGTATCTTCTAATTGAAGATATCTCTGTAATATCCTCTCTCTCTTTATTTTTGACTTAGGTAGAAATCCCAAAAAAATGAAACGGTCTGTTGGCAGGCCACTGATTGACAATGCACTAATTACTGCACTAGGCCCTGGTACACTTTCAATAGAGTAACCATTTTCTCTCAACTCTCTTACTAGCTTAAATCCTGGATCACTTATTAAAGGAGTACCACTATCGGAAATCAATGCTAAATTTAAACCCATATCTAGCTTCTCTCTAATCTTGCCGATCATTCTAGAGTGGTTCTGATCTCTATAGGAGATTAGAGGAGTACTAATGTTGTATCTATTAAAAAGCTTTCTACTTACTCTAGTATCTTCTGCTAAAACAAAATTACAAGACTTAAGTATCTCAACTGCGCTGTATGTAACATCATTTAAGTTCCCGATAGGTGTACCAACTATGTATAACTTTCCTCTTTTCATATGTAAATATTAAATGTTAATAACTCTTCGTAAAATATTATCTCTATTCTCCATTTCAATACTCTCACTCGCAACAGCTTCACTAATATTATAGTTACCAACTGAGGTTCTTATCAATTTAGTACATGTTGCATATGTACCTAGCAAAATTCCTAAATCATTGATTAGTGTTCTCACATATGTACCTGAAGAACAGTTAATTTTACATTTTAAGAATGGATACTTATAATAAAAAACTTCAAACTGATTGATATTTATCTTCTGAGGCTCTAGTTTAAAAGAAACTCCTTCTCTTGCTAAATCATAAGCTCTTCTTCCATCTATTTTTTTTGCTGAATATCTTGGTGGAATCTGCATAATTTCTCCTAAAAAATTACTATCTACAATATCTTGTATCTCATCTTTAGTCGGAATATCTATTCGTTTACTTTTGTTAATTATCTCTCCTGTAACATCTTGTGTATCTGTTTCATATCCTAACTCTGCTTCAACTTCATACACTCTCTTGTAAGAGTGAAATACATTCATCATTTTAGTCGCCTTACCAAAAAGAATAATTAAAAGACCGCTAGCAAATGGATCTAGTGTCCCGGCATGCCCTATTTTCTCCTTTTTTCCTAGTAGCTTCTTTAGTTTACGTATTACATCGTATGAAGTTATTCCTACCTGCTTGTGTATTGATAAAATTCCGTCTATCATATATATATGTATAAATTAATTGATACCATTATCTCACATGCCTAATGGTTTAACACTAGCAATAACTCTTTTAATAATACTGCTTTTCCTTGCATATATGGTATCCATTATAATGAATTTCTTTAATCCTTTCTATTCTACACCTAAGAAACATCTTAAAAAAATTATAGATAAATTTAATCTGAATGGTGAACAGAAATTTGTAGATTTAGGAAGTGGAGACGGTAGAGTAGTGTTTGCAACGAATAAAAAGTACAAATGCCTCAGTGTTGGATATGAAATAAGTCCTGTACTTCTTATCATCCAGAAATTAGCCAAATTACTATACCATCCTTTCAATAAGAATATTAAAATAAAAGAAGAGAGCTTCTTAAATGCTGATCTTAGTGAATATAATGTAATATACTGCTGTTTGCCACCTACTATTCTAGAGAATTTAGAAGAGAAATTCAGAAATGAACTAAAAAATAATACAAAGGTATTCTCATACAAGGTAAAATTGCCTAACAGAAAAGCTAAAGAGCATAGAATTGATGATAGTATGCTATATGAGTATACCTATCCATCTAGTTAACCTGTGGTACAAGAATTTGAGCCTCCAAGTTTTTAATCTCTAGATTAGTAAGATGTGCATCTTGTTTCTTTTGTATATGAATAAATATATAATGTGATATGGACATATATGAACCGTTAGCATCAAAATACAGACCATCAAAATTAAGTGATTTTGTAGGACAACAACATTTAGTAGGAGAAAACGGTCCAATAAATAAATTCCTTGAATTAGGAAAAGTTCCCTCAATGATATTCTGGGGACCTCCTGGTACTGGTAAAACTACATTAGCATACATCATATCTCTGAATCTTTACTATGATTTTTACAAAATGCAAGCAGTAAATAGTGGTAAAGAGGAATTAAGAAAGATAATAAAGATTGCAGAGGGTAATAAACAGTACAATAAAAAGACTATGCTCTTTCTAGATGAGATTCATAGATGGAACAAGGCACAGCAGGATACTCTTCTCCCCTATGTTGAGAAAGGGTTGATAACATTGATAGGAGCAACTACCGAGAACCCTTCTTTTTCAATAATTAGTGCATTACTCTCTAGAACAAAGGTATTTGTTTTTAATCAACACGATACTGAGGATATATCACTGTTTCTTAAAAGGATAATTAAAAAAGAATATCCTGATTACAAAATATCCAAGAAGATAATAGACTTAATTAGCACTCTCTCTAATGGTGATATACGATCCGCTCTAAATATATTAGAGATGAGTATTACTTTAGTAGAAGCAGATAAGAAGAAAGACAAAATTCTTACTCTATCTGAAAAAGAGATAAGAGAAGTAGTGCAGAAACCTCTTTATTACGATAAAGATGGTGAGGAACATTACAACATTATCTCCGCTATACATAAATCAATGAGGTCTAGTAATGCAGATGCAGCTGCTTACTGGGTACAGAGAATGCTAAGTGCAGGAGAGGACCCACTATATGTAGCAAGGAGATTACTTAGGTTTGCAAGTGAAGATGTTGGAAACAGTGATCCTCAAGCCTTAATACTTGCAAACAGTGTATATGAGGCGTGCCAAAAAATTGGTATGCCGGAGTGTGGTGTATTCTTAATTCAGCTTGCAATATATCTTTCAAATGCTCCTAAAGATAATAGTGCATATATGGCTGAGTTAGAAATTAAGAAAGATATAGAAGAGTATGGTAATTTACCAGTACCTCTACATATACGTAATGCACCTACTAAACTAATGAGAGATCTGAATTATGGTAAAGGATATGAGTATGATCATGATCTTGCTAATAAGAAATCAAGCCAGCAATGTTTACCAGATAGATTGAGAAAAAGAAAATATGTAAAAGACATTTAACTATACTCATTCCTTGCTATTATCCTTGACTTAGATGTATATATTTAGTTATATATATTAATTAATTAAGAACATTATTTAGTGAAAAGTTTCAAAGTATTTTTTCCTCTTATCATTCTCTCTCTAACTCTTTTCTCTTTTTACCATCTATATAGAGATAATTTGGAATCTCCTGTTTATTCAAAAGAATATTATCATAATCTTAAACAAAACAAGGATTTTCCCAGAGTAAATGGACCTATATACGATATGGTACTGAGTGAAGATGGTAATACATTGTATCTCGGAGGAGATTTTTCTCAAATTGGTGATATTGGAGGTATCGGTGTTGTATATGAGAGAGACAATTTAGCAGCTATAAATTTATCTGACTATTCAATTACCAGTTGGGCACCTGTAGTTGATGGCCTCATTCGAGTAATTGAAGTATATGGAGATTCTGTTTACATAGGAGGGGATTTTAATAATGTTAATGAAATATATACAGGAGAGTTTGCAAAACTAAATTCTGATGGTTCTTTAAATACTGATTGCATGCCTAATATCCACTCTTCTGAAGAACCTAAGACTGTATACTCTATAGAGGTTACCTCAAACTATATATATATAGGAGGAGGTTTTAATAAAATTGGTACTAGTGAAAATGAAGAAACTGTATCAAATCTTGTGAGATTAAATAATAATATTAATTGTACATGGGACAGCAGTTGGACTCCTAGCCCAAATGGTGGAGTGTTTGATATTGAAGTAGATGGAGATTCTATATACATAGGGGGAGGGTTCAATAGCATTAATGATACGCATACAGGGGAGTTTGCAAAACTGAATCCCGACGGCAGCCTGAATGAATCCTGCACACCAAATATTCATACATTTGATCAAGGACCACCATCTACTGTATATAATATTACTTTAACAGATGAATATATTTACATTGGTGGAAGTTTTGATTCGATTGCAAATTACTCTAAAAATGTTTATGGATTAATCCGTCTTGAGAATTCAAATAATTGTGCGTGGGACAGCTCATGGATTCCTAAAGTATACAGAGATCAATATGCAGCTGTTTTAACTATTTCTCCTGTAGGTAACGATCTCTTTGTAGGTGGTTCTTTTGAATACATTGGTGGTTTAGGTTATACAGAATTTGCCATCATTGATGGAGATACTGGTGATGCAATACAGTACTGGAATCCAAATATTTTATCTGCTCCTCTCTCTACTGTACATTCTTCAATCTTTGATGGAGAGCAACTATATATTGGCGGTACTTTTTATTCAGTAAGAGGTAACACTAACTACCGTCATCTAGCTTCATACACATATTCATATGATGTTGTCCCAACTATAGAGATAAATACAATTGAGGATTTGGATAGCATAAGAGAAGATCTTATAGCTAATTACAAATTAACTAAAGATCTGGATTTTAATGATTGTAGTAGTTATGCAGACTGCGGTAATAAAGAGAAGTATACTACTGATAAAGGTTGGATCCCTATTGGTTCTTTTAATTTTGAAACTCAAACGTCTGATTTATACAACGGTACTTTTGACGGGCAAGGGCATACAATATCAAATATATATATAAATAATATGGAATTATTTAGTGCTGGATTATTTGGCTTTGTTGGAACAAAAGGTATAGTCAAGAATATAGGAATAGAAAATGCAGATATTACAGCTTCTTTTATGTCGGGAGGTTTAGTGGGAGGCTTAATGGGCAAAGTAGAAAACTCATACTCTAAAGGTAATATTGTAGGTTATGTATGTGTTGGTGGTCTAGTGGGAGGACAAGGGCTCGATATCTTGTTAGAACTATTAGGAAGTGAGAACCTAGTACCTTCTATCATTTCTAATTCATACTCAGAAGCTACTGTCACCGCGGAGAATAGCTATGAAAGCAGTGCCGGAGGACTTATAGGCTGTAATGCTGGCGATGTAATTAATTCATACTCCACTGGAGTCGTTTCCGGTGAAGATACGATCGGTGGCTTGATAGGTGCTGATTGGGGGGAAGCACATGTTATTAACTCATATTGGGATAAAGAAACCTCTGGGCAAACAATCTCTGATGGTGGTATAGGTAAAACTACCTCGCAAATGAAAAGTATTGCTACCTATGAGAATTGGGATATTATTGGTATGAGTAATTTTAATCCCTCTAATCCAAACAAATGGTACATAGATGAAGAGAATGATTATCCAAGACTATTCTGGGAATATCAAGCACCTGAGATAAACACAAAGCCTGCTACAGACATAACGTGGAATAAAGCAACTTTAAACGGAGAACTAGTAGAGATTGCCGATGAGTCTTCAGTCCAAGTATACTATGAGTACAAAAAGAGTGGTGATGTATGGAGTGTATCTCCTCACTCAACGAAAACAACAACAAGTACACACTCATACGAATTAACAGATTTAGAGAAAGAGACCAAATATGAATACAGAGCTGTTGTAAGTTGGAGAGATGTAGGCAAAGTCTATGGAGAGACTCTCTCATTCATGACTTTATCTCTCCCAACTATTCCTACAACATTTGGTCCCATTTCATCAAACATCGATTTAATAAAAAATATAAGTAATACAGAGAGAGATTTAGTCTTAACTCGAGCAGACATTGGTAGTATAACATTCTCTCCTGGTCTTGATCTCTTAGAGAATATTAATGAATTATTACAATTAGAAGAATACTTAATAGTTGAGTATGTACCTATAAAAAATATATTTAGAGCGAGAATACACTCAACGGGTTTGTCATATTTAGCCACTAAACCTGCTGTAATACAGTACCTAAACATATCACAAAAGTTAGGTATTACCGGATTAACTGAAGATAATTTTAAAAATCGTTTGTACATATCAGTATACAATGACAGTGATACTTTAGTATCTAATACAGATTCTTACTTTAGTTGGGATAATGTTACATATGATCCCGTTACTGATACATTAATACTACCTGTTAACCATTTCTCGGAATATGTACTAGGAACCAACCAATTAGCACAGACCGGTATGAATATATTACCTGTTCTATTAATAGCTCTGGGCATGTTCACAAGCATATCAGTAGTGAGGATAATAAAGAAAAGGGATGATAAAATTGTTGAAACATAGATTATCTTAAACATTAATATCTAATGCAAGAATACAAATTCCTTTCAGCCCTGTTTCAAAGTAAACTCTTTTATACCATTCTTACAATACTATGTTTAACGGTTGCAATACTCCCCTTTATACCAGAGATTCAATACCAAATTAGAAAGAAGATGGAAGTTCCCTATGAGGAAGAAGATATCTTCTTAGATGAAGGAGAGGAAAGGAGTATTAAAATTAAACAAGAGTATGAATCAGGTAGACTAAAAGGTAATGTTCTAGTTATACCTACAATAGGGGTATATATTGATATTGTAGAAGGAAATAGTGAGAAGATACTCTCTAAAGGTGCATGGAGAAGACCTAATACAAGTACACCAGACAGAGGAGGTAATACTGTTATAACAGCACACAGGTACTACTATATACCACCAAATAACAAAACTTTTTACAACTTAGATAAACTGGAAATTGGCTCTAAGGTATTTATATATTGGCAAGAGAAAGAATATATATATGAAGTCTATGAAACCTTAATTGTAAAACCACAGCAGCTTGAAATAGAGGAGAATACGGAAGACAACATATTAACTCTCTACACATGCCATCCCCTTTTTACTGCAAACAAGAGATATGTTGTAAAGTCATTTCTTACTGAAACAAAGAGGTATCTCTAAAGCATCAAATAAGACAGAAGAGAGTTCCAAAAGTGTACTGTATTTTAATATAAATTTCTCATTATAAAAGTCTAGATGTTTTGTAAAAAACAGGAGGAGAGGATATAATACAGAGGAAAATGGAAGTAAAAAAAGATTTTAAAATCATAAATAGAATACTGAATAAGGGAGTGGAACAGATAGTTCCATCTAAAGATGCACTTCAAAAATTACTTACTTCTGGCAAAAGAATAAATATCTATCAAGGCTTTGATCCAACCGCTCCTTCTCTACATATAGGGCATACTGTTGGAATGAGGAAGTTAGAAGATTTCAGAAAGTTAGGACACAATGTAATATTCTTAATTGGGGACTTTACTGCCAGAATAGGGGATCCCTCAGATAGAACATCTACTAGAGTACAGCTATCAAAAGAACAGGTAGAGAACAATATGAAAACATATATCCAACAAGCATCAAAAATAATTGATGTGTTTAATAAAGAAAACCCAGTTAAAATTCTGTACAATAGTCAGTGGTTAGAACCTTTAAACTTCTCTGAGATAATCAAACTCACCTCAGTATTCACTGTTCAGCAGATGATTAAAAGAAGTATGTTCCAAAAAAGATTACAAGAAGACAAACCCATATATCTACATGAATTCCTCTATCCTGTAATGCAAGGATATGACTGCGTAATGATGGATACAGATGTAGAAGTAGGAGGCAATGATCAACTCTTTAACATGCTTGCAGGAAGAGACCTAATTATGCATAAATTAAAGAAAGAAAAAATTGTACTTGCTCTTAAACTATTAGAAACAAGTGATGGCTCTAAAATGGGTAAAACAGAAGGTAATATGATAGAACTCACCGACACCCCAAATGATATTTTCGGAAAAATCATGGCATTTGATGATAAATTAATAATTGTAGCGTTCGAGATATTAACAAACTACAATCTAGATGAGATAGAAAATATAAAGAAGAGATTGGAACAAGATGAAAATCCAATGAGCATTAAAAAGGAATTGGCATTCGAGATAACAAAAGATATTACAAGCGAACAAGATGCTAAAAAAGCACAAGAGTATTTTGAGACTATTTTTCAGAAGAAGAATTTAAATACAGAAAAACCCTTAAAAGAAATAGATAAAGATACCATTAATATACTCGACTTACTTGTAAAGTGTGATATTGCTAAGAGCAAAACACAAGCTAAAAGGTTAGTAGAACAGAATGCAGTTAGTATTAATGGAGAAAAAATAGCTAAATGGGAAACTAATATATCTCTAACTCAGGATAGAGATTGCACACTAAAATGTGGTAGACATGTCTATCAACTTAAACAGAGTAAACAGGGATGAATAGCAAGTACCTATAATCCCAAAACTAATCTCTTCTCTATGACCACTAAACAACTACAAGACAAATTAATCGAGACTAGCCCACAAAGTTTTAGTTCTACTATTACTAAAGGTATAGATTTTGCTAAGGAATGCCATAAAGACCAGTATAGGCTTTCAGGAGAACCTTTTGTAAATCATGCCCTCCGTACCGCTATTACACTTGCAGAGATGGGTATGGAAACTAATACAATACTTGGTGGTCTTCTACACAATACAATATCACACTGTGAAGGGAACTCTGAAGAGATTAAGGAGGAGATGATAGATACATTCGGAGATGATGTACTAAATCTTGTAAATCTTTGCAATGGAATTAACAAGGCAACTGCTAGTACTCAAACTGACTATGAAATTATTATAAAGTTCATACTTAACAATGCAGAAGATCTTAGACCGGTACTAATAAAACTTGCAGATACATTAGACAATGTTAGAACTATTGAGTACATGCCTTCTGAAAGAATAGGGTCAAAGATACAGAAGGTGTTACATATATATGCGCCTTTGGCAGAGTATCTTAACTTAGACAGAATTAAAAAAGAATTAGAAGAGAGAGCATTCGAGATATACAAACCACAAGAGTATGAAATGATAAAGGAAAAAATGTTCTTAAGTAATATTACTCAATCAAAAAAACAAGCATATCTTGAATATATTAAACAATTACTTTCAGATGTTTCTCCCAAACCTACTATACACAGTAGAGTTAAGGGTATATACAGCACATATAATAAATTACACAAACAATTGAAAGAAGGTGGGAATGTAGATATCAGTAGGATAAAAGATCTATTGGCATTCAGAATAATAACTAATACTCCTGATAACTGTTTCAATATATTAGAAAGGATGATGGATAAGGGAGATATTATTACAGAAGAATTTGATGACTATATAACTCACCCTAAACCGAATGGATACAAAGCACTACAAGGACCACTTCTTTTACCAGAAGTCTCAGACACTATTATTGAGGTTCAGATTGTAACAGAAGATATGCAC